>NZ_JBEZNQ010000013.1:0-129107 GCF_040653315.1 Streptomyces sp. NPDC047981
GGCGGAGCCGCCGTCGGACTCATCCAGGGCTTCTTCTTCGCCAAGGTCGGCGTGCCCGCGTTCGTCGTCTGCAGTCTCAGCAGTACGGAAGGGCCGCACCCCTCGGGTGCGGCCCTTCCGCCGTTTCACGTGAAACATTCACCGCGTGGCGCCGGTGACGATCCAGCGGCCGGAGCGCGAGCGCAGCCAGAGCGTCAGCATGCGGACTGCCATCATCAGCGTCATCGCCCACCAGAGCGCGGTCAGCCCCCCGCCGAAGACGGGGACGAGGAGTGCGACCGGGGCGAAGACGGCCAGAGTGAGCAGCATGGCCCAGGCCAGGTAAGGGCCGTCGCCCGCGCCCATCAGAACGCCGTCCAGGACGAACACGACTCCGGCGATCGGCTGGGAGACCGCGACGACGAGCAGAGCCGGGAGCAGCGTGTCCTGGACCGTCGTGTCGCCGGTGAAGAGCGGGATGAACAGGGGACGGGCCACCACGAGGAGGGCGCCCAGGACGACTCCGGAGACCACACCCCACTGGACCATGCGACGGCACACCTGTCGGGCGCCGTCGGCGTCGTTCGCGCCGAGATACCGGCCGATGATGGCCTGGCCGGCGATGGCGATCGCGTCCAGCGCGAAGGCCATCAGGCTCCACAGGGACAGGATGATCTGGTGGGCGGCGACCTCGGCATCGCCCATGCGGGCGGCGACGGCGGTGGCGATCATCAGGACCGCGCGCAGGGAGAGCGTCCGGACGAGGAGGGGGACACCGGCCTGGGCGCTGGCGCGTATCCCGGCGGCGTCGGGGCGGAGGGAGGCGCCGTGGCGCTTTGCTCCCCGGACGACCACGACGAGGTACACGGCGGCCATGGCGAACTGGGCGATGACCGTGCCCCAGGCGGAGCCCGCGATGCCCATGCCGGCGCCGTACACGAGGCCCACATTGAGCAGCGCGTTGGCCGTGAAACCGCCGATGGCCACGTACAGCGGTGTGCGGGTGTCCTGGAGGCCGCGCAGGACACCGGTGGCGGCCAGGACCACGAGCATGGCGGGGATGCCCAGGATGGAGATCCGCAGATACGTGGTGGCGTACGGGGCGGCCGTGTCGGAGGCTCCGAAGACGTCGATCAGCCAGGGGGCCGTGGGCAGCGTGGCGGCTACGACGGCGACTCCGAGGAGGAGCGCGAGCCAGATGCCGTCCATGCCCTGGCGGATGGCTGCCTTCAGGTCACCGGCTCCTACGCGGCGGGCTACGGCGGCCGTGGTCGCGTAGGCGAGGAAGACGAAGACGCTGACGGCGGTGGTGAGCAGGGCCGCGGCGATGGCGAGACCGGCGAGCTGGGGCGTCCCGAGGTGGCCGACAATGGCGCTGTCGACCATCAGGAACAGTGGCTCGGCGACGAGCGCGCCGAAGGCCGGCAGCGCGAGGGAGACGATCTCACGGTCGTGTTGCCGACGGACGGCCTTGGGGGCCGGGGGAGCCTGGGTCATGGACCAAATCTAATCTTCCACAGGTAAGAGATGCAACGTGGTTGTGATCCTTACTTGTGTGCGGTGTGGAGCTGCGGGTGTGCGCCGTTTGTTCTGATCTTGGTCCGGAAGGAAAAGTTTTTCTCCCCCACAGCCCGTGGACGGAAAACACGCAGGTCAGGGTGGTGTTGTGGGGTGAGCTATGAGTTTGTCCACATGGCTGTCCCCCGGTCCGTGCACAGGTTCGGCGGGGTTCTCCACAGCATCGGGGCCTTCACCCACAGGCCCTGTGGATAACCAGATTGGCTGACGGTGCCCGCGGGCCTAACGTGGTCCGGCGCCCGACGCGCCAGAAGCGGAGTCAAAGCCTCTTGTTTGTCCGAGCCGTGGCGTAAGAAAGAGTGGCACGGCTAGGTCCGCGGAGCGGACGGGAGGAGGTGGCTTGGTGAGCATTCCCGAGCCCTTGGACGACCCCTGGGCCGACAGCGGACCGAGTGACCGGCTCCCCGTCGCACGCCCGCGCGGCGAGGGCCGTGGGCGCGGACGGGGCCGTGAGGACCAGCACGACCGCGGCAGCGACAGCGGCCCGTGGGACGGCGGCCTGACCGGCTTCGAGCGCGTCCCTCCGCAGGACCTCGACGCCGAGCAGTCCGTCCTCGGCGGCATGCTGCTCTCCAAGGACGCCATCGCGGACGTCGTGGAGATCATCAAGGGCCACGACTTCTACAAGCCCGCCCACGAGACGGTCTACGCGGCCATTCTCGACCTGTACGCGAAGGGCGAGCCGGCCGACCCGATCACGGTCGGCGCGGAGCTCACCAAGCGTGGCGAGATCACCCGGGTCGGCGGTGCGTCGTATCTGCACACGCTCGTCCAGTCGGTACCGACCGCGGCCAACGCGGCGTACTACGCGGAGATCGTCCACGAGCGCGCGGTTCTTCGCCGCCTCGTGGAGGCCGGCACGAAGATCACGCAGATGGGATACGCGGCCGACGGCGATGTCGACGAGATCGTGAACTCGGCGCAGGCCGAGATCTACGCGGTCACCGAGCAGCGCACGACCGAGGACTATCTGCCGCTCGGCGACATCATGGAGGGCGCGCTCGACGAGATCGAGGCGATCGGCTCGCGCAGCGGCGAGATGACGGGTGTGCCGACCGGCTTCACCGATCTCGACCAGCTCACCAACGGGCTGCACCCGGGCCAGATGATCATCATCGCGGCCCGTCCCGCCATGGGTAAGTCGACGCTCGCCCTGGACTTCGCGCGGGCCTGCTCCATCAAGCACAACCTGCCGAGCGTCATCTTCTCCCTCGAAATGGGCCGCAACGAGATCGCGATGCGCCTGCTCTCGGCGGAGGCCCGGGTCGCCCTGCACCACATGCGCTCCGGCACCATGACCGACGAGGACTGGACCCGGCTGGCGCGACGCATGCCGGACGTCTCGCAGGCACCGCTGTACATCGACGACTCCCCGAACCTGTCGATGATGGAGATCCGCGCGAAGTGCCGTCGGCTCAAGCAGCGCGCCGGGCTCAAGCTCGTGGTCATCGACTATCTGCAGCTGATGCAGTCCGGTGGCAAGCGGTCCGAGAGCCGGCAGCAGGAAGTCTCGGACATGTCGCGAAACCTCAAGCTCCTGGCCAAGGAGCTCGAACTGCCGGTGATCGCGCTCTCCCAGCTGAACCGTGGCCCCGAGCAGCGCACCGACAAGAAGCCGATGGTCTCCGACCTCCGTGAATCCGGCTCGATCGAGCAGGACGCGGACATGGTCATCCTGCTGCACCGCGAGGACGCCTACGAGAAGGAGTCACCGCGCGCGGGCGAGGCGGACATCATCGTCGGCAAGCACCGTAACGGCCCCACGGCCACGATCACGGTCGCCTTCCAGGGCCACTACTCCCGCTTCGTCGACATGGCGCAGACGTGACGGCTGCCCGTACGGGCAGCTGTGGCCCTTACGGCCTCGCTATCGTGCCGGGGTGACCGACACGACAGAGCTCCCCCTGTTGTTTCTCGACGTCGACGGGCCGCTCATCCCGTTCGGCGCGGGAGCCCAGCAGTATCCGACGTATTCGGCGGAGCATGAGTCGGTCGACGCCGACGTGAATCCGCTCCTTGCCAGGATCAATCCCGCGCACGGGCCCCGGCTGGCGGCGCTGCCGTGCGAGGTGGTCTGGGCCACGACGTGGATGGCGGAGGCGAACGAGTGCGTCGCACCGCGCATGGGCCTTCCGCCACTCGCCGTCGTGAACTGGCCAGACCCGTCCTACACCGAGGCCGAGGACGAGGCTAACGGGCTGCACTGGAAGACGCGTGCCCTCGTCGCCTGGGCGGCGGGGCGCCCGTTCGTCTGGGTCGACGACGAGGTCACCGACGCCGATCGGGCCTGGGTCGCCGAGCATCACCCCGGCCGCGCGCTGCTTCATCGTGTCGACGCCCGTCACGGACTCACGGACGGTGACTTCGCCGTCCTCGAGTCATGGCTGCGGCAGCCGGCCTGACTGGTAGGGGGTCAGCCGACCTTGCCGAGGGGGGTGAGCTGGAGGGGGCGGTTCGGGGCGTCGGGGTTGTCCACCGGGAGGGTGCCCGCCGGCCAGTCGAGGGTGATGGACTTCGTCTCGTTCGGGGGCGTGACCAGGAGCTTCGTCACGCGGATGCCCGAGCCGCCGCTGGTGTTGACCGGGAACGTGATGTTGAAGGCGGCGGACTCGCCGTTCTTGATGACGTCGGCGCGGGGCTTGTCGCTCGTGCGGGACACGGACAGGGTGTCGCCCGCCGCCGTCTTGAGGTCGACGCCGGCGAAGCCCTTGATGGTGCAGTCGCGGCCGCCGCCGTTCTTGAACTGCACCGTGACCACGCCTTCCTCCTTGTCGATCGTGTTGTCGACCGCGGTGACCTCCAGCTCGTCGCTACGGCAGATGCCCGCCGCCTTCCCGGTCGAGCCGGTGCCCGCGGTGCTGCCCGCGGTCGGGGCGTCGGTCGGGGCGTCGGTGGGGGTGGCGGTCGAGGGCTTGGGGGCGTTGCTCGTGGTGCCGGCGGACGGGGTCGTGGGGGGCGCGTTCGTGGTTGCCGTGTCGCCGTTGCAGGCGGTCAGGGCGAGCGTGCCGACCAGCGTGAGACCGGCAAGGAGCGTCTTGGTGGTGTGCGTGATCTTCATGGGTTCCCCCGTACTGAGACTGTGGTGATCCGCAGCCGGTCGGCGTCCCCGTCCGGCTCGGCAACAGACAATCCGTCCCAGGAACACGGCGGCAAGCCCTGGCGCGTCATCAGGGACGCCGGGATGCCGAGACCGCGCTGACCTGCAGGAACGCCGCTGCCTGGGATGCCGCGCCGGGACGCGTCCGGGCGCCGGTCGGGCCGGTTTCGGCACGCGGCGGGAAATGTGGTCGACTCCCGCCCCCACGCGGCGTTGGATCGGTCCATGACCTCACCCTTCGAAGCTCTGCTTCCCAGTACCGAACGGGCCCTGCTGCACCGCGTCGCCGTCGCCCAGTCCGAGGGGCGCGCACCCTCGTTCGTCGGGGCCGTGGCCCGCGACGGGAAGATGGTCTGGAGCGGGGCCCGCAGCTGTGTCGACGGGCACGACCCGGACGCCGACACGCAGTACCGGATCGGCTCCCTCACGAAGGTGTTCACCGCCGTCCTGGTGATGCGCCTCCGTGACGACGGGCTGCTCGATCTCAACGACCCGCTGGAGAAGCACCTTTCGGGCACGGGCGTCGGGGAGGTGACCATCGCCCAGCTCCTCGGTCACAGCGCCGGTCTCGCCGCGGAGGCCCCCGCGCCGTGGTGGGAGCGGACGCCGGGGACGGTACGGCCCGAGTTGGCCGACGTGCTCGGCGAGGAGGCGTTCCGCCACCCGGTGGGGCGGCACTTCCACTACTCCAACCCCGGCTACACGCTGCTCGGTTCGCTGGTCGAGGCGCTCCGTGGAGTCTCCTGGGAGGAGGCGCTGCGAGGCGAGATCCTGGAGCCGCTGGGCCTGACGCGGACGAGCGTCCAGCCCGTCGCCCCGCACGCCGGCGGCTGGGCCGTGCACCCGTGGGCCGATGTGATGCTGCCCGAGCCCTCCGAGGACCTCGGACTCATGGCGCCGGCCGGCCAGCTCTGGTCGACGGCTGAGGACCTCTGTCGTTTCGCGGGGTTCCTCGCCCAGGGCGACGACCGGGTCCTCGGAGCCGCCTCGGTCGCGGAGATGCGTACACCCGCGGTGGCACCCGGGGCCGGGGACAAGGAGGGGGGCTACGGTCTGGGCGTCCAGCTGCTGCGTTGGGACGACCGGATGCTCATCGGCCACACCGGATCCCTGCCGGGCTTCGTCGCCTGCCTCTGGGTGAGCGTCGAGGACGGGATCGCGGCGGTGACGCTCGCCAACGCCACGTCAGGGCCGACGATGGCTGCCGTGGCGGGCGAACTCGTGCAGATCGTGGCGGAGGCCGAGCCCCGCTTCCCCGAGCCCTGGCGGCCGCTTCCCGCGGCGGAGGTGGACCAGGAGCTGCTGGAGCTGACCGGGCCCTGGTACTGGGGGACTTATGCGTTCGGGCTGCGTCTCGGTCCGGACCGGAGTGTGACCCTGGAACCGCTGCGCGGTCCTGGGCGGCGTGCGACGTTCCGGGCGCTGCCCGAGGGCGGCTGGGTCGGCCTCAATGGCTACTACCTGGGCGAGACCCTTCGAGCCGTACGGCGTCCTGACGGCTCGGTGAGCCACCTCGATCTCGGCTCCTTCGTCTTCACCCGAGAGCCCTACGAGCAGGGCGACGCCGTGCCGGGGGGAGTGGACGAGGCGGGGTGGCGCGGCCTCTGAGCCGCATGTTTCACGTGAAACACCGTGGCCGAGGACCGTGTCCCCGGCCACGGCCCTCCGCGATCACAGGGCCATCTTGAAACCCAGATGCGTGGCCTCGAACCCGAGCCGCTCGTAGAAACGGTGGGCATCGGTGCGTGTGGTGTCGGAGGTCAACTGGACGAGTTGGCACCCCTGGCGACGGGACTCCTCGACGGCCCACTCGATGAGCCGCGTTCCCAGGCCGCTGCCCCGCTCCTGTGCGTGGATCCGGACGCCCTCGATGATCGACCGGGTGGATCCACGGCGGGAGAGCCCGGGGATCACGGTGAGCTGGAGCGTGCCGACCACCATCGGGCCGCGCACGGCCACCACTAGGTGCTGGTGGGGGTCATGAGCCAGCCGCTGGAACGCGGCGGTGTACGGAGTGAGGTCGTCGGGGGACTCCCGTTGGGCGCCCAGCGGGTCGTCGGCGAGCATCGCGACGATGTCCGGCAGGTCGCCGGTGGTGGCGGGCCGTATCTCAAGATCGCTCATGAAGCGCAGCGTACGCCCCGACGCACGGCGACCCGGCCCGAGGACGCGGAGGTCAGGCGGGTACGTGAACGCCCTCGACCACGCGGACCAGGGGAGCCAGCTCCGGGTTCTTCGCCGCTTCGTCGAGGGCCTCGCGCAAGGCTGCGTCGTTGGTGGGACGGGCCTCCGCGAGCAGCTTCATGCCGGACTCGGTGACATCGGTGTAGATGCCGCGCCGGTCGGTGGCGCACAAGTAGCGGGTGAGGAGGCCTCGGTCCTCCAGGCGGGTCACCAGGCGGGTGGTGGCGCTCTGGCTGAGGACGACGGCGTCTGCGACCTGCTTCATCTGGAGGTGTCCGCCCGGGCCGCTGTGCTGGCGGCTGAGCACATCGAGCAGCGAGTACTCGCGCACGCTCAGCCCGTGCCGGGACTCCAGCGCGCGCCCGATGTGAGCTTCGATCCGGCCGTGCAGCAGGGAGAGCGCGCACCAGCCCTGGGAGAGGGCGGTGAGAGCGGGGTCGGTCGCGGTCATGGTCTCTCCTCGGTCCGGAGCGGCTCCTCCCAGGGTAGACGAAAAATGCAAAAGCCCGCGTGTGCAATTACTGGCGGCTCTCCGACGGCTCCGCCCCGCCCCGTGCCCGCCCGCCCACCCCGGGCTATCCCGCCGCGACGGTGAGAGGGGCGAACCTGCGGTTCCAGTCGCCCGGGAGGTCGGGCAGGGAGCGCACCATGACGGCGTTGAACGCGATCGGGGCGAGCCCGTTCGCCTTGAGCCAGCTCACCAGAGCCTCGTGGCGCACATCGATGTCCGTGCGGAGCGGGCGGTCCGTGGCGGCAGCCAAGGAGGCGACGAGGGCCTGGGCGGTTGCCGTGTCCCGGGCGATCAGGGGGCCGATGACATGGGTGTCCATGTTCGGCCAGGCCGCCGCGAAGCCGGTGATCTCGCCGCCTTCCTCGGCGACGCGGAGCTGGTCCGCGAAGGCCGGCAGGCGCGTGAGCATATGAGTGCGGTCCAGGCCGAAGACCTCGTTGTCCAGGCGCAGGATCGTCTGGAGGTCCTCGGCCGTGGCGGCGCGGGTGACAACCTCGGGCGCCGGCTCCGTCGCGGTGAACCGGCCGCGGAGCATCTCGGCTCGGCCGGTCTGGACGAAACCCAGCTGTTCGTAGAGGGGCTGACCGTTCGGAGTCGCGTGGAGCGTGAGCGGGGTGTCGCCGGCGCTCGCGATGACGTGGTGCATCATCCGGCGGCCCACGCCTTGGCGGGCGTACCGCTCGGCGACCAGCACCATGCCGATGGCGGCGAGTTCGGGCCCGTACGAGGTGACCACGCTGGCTGCCACGAGCCCCTTGCCGTCAGGGTCGTCGATGCCGTAGCCGGTTCCCGCCGTCAGCAGGAGGCTCCACTTGTGTTCCTCCCGTAGCCAGCCCCGGTCCTCGGAAAGGTCGGCGCAGAGGGTGACGTCCTCGGGAGTGAGGATCCGGATGGGGAGCTGGTCGAGCGAGGCGGGCGACGTCGGCATGAGGATCAGGCTGTCCGATGCAGTGATCGTTCGTCCACTGTTTTGCGGGAACTGACCGATCCCCGCAGGTGGCGGCCTCGGCGAGTCAATCCCCAGGGCTTCAGCACCGAGATCGCGGTCATGAAGAGGTAGGCCGCCGTCGACACGGTCGGAGCCGCCACCAGACTGGGGTCCGGCACGCCGGCCGTCGCCGCGTGCACGATCTCCGGCCGCAGGGCGAAGACGGTCGCGGCTGCGGTGGCCAGGGTGAGCCAGAACTTGATCCACACCCAGCGGTGCCGGGCCAGGCCCCAGGGCGTACCGAGGGAGAGGACCAGTCCGCTCACCAGAGTCACCACGGCGACCGGAGCGAGCAGCCAGTCCGCGAACACCTTCATCGCACGGTAGGCCGCCTCGGTGAGCGTGGGGTCGGCCGTCGTGTACGCGGTGATGCCGAGCGTCAGCAATCCCACACTGAGCCCGAGCCACGCCACGGAGACGGAGACATGGACGACGAGGAGAGCCCGCCGAGCGGGCCGCTTTAGATGTTTCACGTGAAACACGGTGCCGTCCCGCCCGGTCGTCCCGCGTCTGACGACGGGAGTAGCCGCACGTACTAGCCTCGGCGTACATGACGCGATCCATGGGCCGGGGCAGGCTGCACCTCTTCGATCTCGACGGCACGTTGATCCGGGGGTCGGCGGCCTCCGTGGAGATCTCACGCCAGCTCGGCCTGACCGAGGAGATCGACGCCTTGGAGCGGGGCTTCCTGGTGGACGGGCTGGCCCCCGACGAGTTCGCGGTCCGGGCCCACGCCCTGTGGACCGCTCTCACACCGGAGCACGTCACCGCCGCCTTCGAGGGCGCTCCTTGGCTCGCCGGCATTCGCGAGGTCTGGGCGGACATCCATGCCGAAGGAGGACGCTGCGCCGTCATCTCGCTCTCACCGGACTTCTTCGTCGAGCGGCTCCTCGGCTGGGGAGCCGACTCGGCCCATGGATCGCGCTGGCCCTCGGTGCCGTTCAGCCAGCCCATCCATCGGCCGGGCATCCTCGACGCGGCCGCGAAGGTGAGCATCACCCGCCGTCTCTGCGCGGAGTACGGGCTGGGTCTGGCGGACTGTGTGGCCTACGGGGACTCGATGTCCGACGCGCAGCTCTTCGCCGCCGTTCCCTTGACCGTGGCGATCAACGCCGACCACCACCTGGCCGGTCTGTCGCGCCATGCCTACACGGGGAGCGATCTGCGGGAGGCCTACGAGCTGGTCCGAAAGGATGCAGCCTAGTCCTGGTCGCGGGGTGAATGCCCGAGAATTCCACTTTCTGTCCGAACCCGTGGTCGAAGCTGTCAAGCTGCGACGACAAGAGCCGCAGGCGCGAGGCGAGGCACACGATGGAAGAGGCCGTGCACGACGACCGCGAGGCACTACCCCCGACAGCTCCGGGACCCTCCCCCGACGCGATCCTCATCCGCCGCACCCTGGCCGAGATCGCGCCCGTCGCCGACAAGGTGACCTCGTACTTCTACGCCTTGCTCTTCGTCCGCCACCCCGAGCTGCGCGACATGTTCCCCGTCGCCATGAACACCCAACGGGACCGCCTGCTCAAGGCTCTGCTGACGGCGGCCGAGCACATGGACAACGCCCCTGTCCTCACCGAGTACCTCCAGAACCTGGGCCGCGGGCACCGTAAGTACGGGACCCGCTCGACCCACTACCCGGCCGTCGGTGAGGCGCTGATCGGTGCGCTGATCCGGTACGCCACTCTGACCTGGGACGAGGAGACCGAGGCCGCCTGGGTGCGGACGTACACCACGATCTCGCAGATCATGATCGACGCGGCGGCCGAGAACGAGCGCCACGCGCCCGCCTGGTGGCACGCCGAGGTCGTCTCGCACGATCTGCGCACGCCGGACATCGCGGTGATCACGCTCCGCCCCGACCAGCCCTACTCCTTCCTGGCCGGGCAGTACACGACGCTGGAGACCCCCTGGTGGCCGCGCATCTGGCGGCACTACTCCTTCGCCTCGGCGCCGCGGCCGGACGGGCTGCTCTCGCTCCACGTCAAGGCGGTTCCGGCGGGCTGGGTGTCGAACGCGCTGGTGCACCACGCGCGCCCCGGCGATGTGCTGCGCCTCGGACCGCCGACCGGATCGATGACCGTCGACCACTCCACGGACAACGGCCTGCTCTGTCTGGGCGGGGGGACCGGCATAGCCCCCATCAAGGCCCTGGTCGAGGATGTCGCCGAGCACGGGGACCGGCGTCCGGTGGAGGTGTTCTACGGTGCGCGCAGCGATCACGACCTGTACGACATCGACACGATGATGCGGCTCCAGAAGACGTTCCCCTGGCTGTCGGTGCGGCCGGTCACCGAGGACCAGGGACAGCTCCCGGACGCCGTGCGTGAGTACGGCCCGTGGAACGAGTACGAGGCCTATCTGTCGGGCCCGCCCGGCATGGTCCGGCGCGGGGTGGACACCCTGCGGGGGATCGGCATACCGGCGGAGCGGATCCGCCACGACTTCCTGGCGGACCTCGCTTCCTAGACCCGGCTCGTGCCTCGCCGCTACCCGAGGTCCGGCGCGTGCATGGCGCGCACGCCCTCGATGTTGCCGTCCAGGTAGTGACGCAGGGAGAGCGGTACGAGGTGGACGGCCGCGATCCCCATCCTGGTGAAGGGCACACGGACGATCTCGTACTCGCCCACGGGTTCGTCGACTTCGGGCCCGTGCCGAAGCGAAGGGTCCATCGAATCGAGCCGGCACACGAAGAAGTGCTGGACCTTCACCCCCGAGACACCGCCGTCGACGATGTGCTCGACGGTGTCGACGAAGCAGGGGACCACATCGGTGATCTTGGCGCCGAGCTCCTCGTGCACCTCACGGTGCAGGGCCTCGACGACGGTGGTGTCGGAGGGCTCGACCCCACCACCCGGCGTCAGCCAGTAGGGATCGACCCCCGGCTTCGTGCGTTTGATGAGAATGAGGTCGTTTCCATCGAGCAGGATGGCGCGTGCGGTGCGCTTGACCACAGGTCGTTCGGTCATGGGAAGAAAATGGCCCGCCGTAGGTGTCCTGAAACTCACCAGTCGCCGGAGGCCCGCAGGAGCCACTCGTGGGCTCTCGCCAAATGCGGCAGCGCGAGCGTGCCGGCGCGGACGACCAGGAAGTAGGTCCGCAGCGGTGGCACCGGCGGGTCGAGCAGGGCCACGAGGCGGCCCTGTTCCAGCGCCTCCTCGCACAGGTAGCGCGGCAGGACGGCCAGCCCCGCCCCGGCGGCGGCGGTTTCCAGCACGGCCCGTAGATCGGGCGCCACGACCGTGGCGGTCGCGGCCGGCTTGCTCTCGAAGACGGCCGCCCAGTAGCGCGCGACAAAGGGCAGCGACTCGTGCACCTCCACCACCGGCAACTGCTCCAGGACCACGGCGCCTTTGCGCAGCAGCAGATCCGGCGCCAGTCGAGCGGCCCAGCGCGGCGCGGCGACCAGGACGTGCTCCTCGTCGCAGAGCGGCGTGGAGCCGAAGAGCCCTCCGCGCGGGCGGGCGGTGGCGATGGCGAGATCGTGGTGGCCGGCGGCGAGACCGTCGAGGATCTCCTCCGTCGTGGCGGGGAAGGCGGCCCGGACGGCGAGCCCCTGGGAGACCAGAGGGGTGAGGGCGGGCAGAGCGCGCGCCGCGGTGAACTCGGGAGGCCCGGCGAGATGGAGGGTGCGGGCCCGGTTCTGCTCGTCCAGACCGGTCTCGGCGATCTCCACGAGCGCGTCCAGATGCGGCGCGGCGCGGTGGGCGAGTTCGTCGCCGATGGTGGTGGGCGTGACCCCACGGGCCTGTCTGAGGAAGAGCGGTCTGCCCAACTGCCGCTCCAACGTGCGGATCTGGCTGGTCACCGCGGGCTGGGAGAGCCCGAGAAGCGCTGCCGCGCGGGTGAAGGAGCCGGCCCGGTGCACCGTGACGAAGGTGCGCAGCAGGGCGAGATCCATGTCCGCCCCCTCCCGGCCGGTGCGGCCGTTCGACTCAGGCGGTCGGCTGACGGCGCCTCAGGACCGTCCAACTATAAATAAGTCGATAGGTCTCTGTCGCTACCGTGATTGGACACTGACGCAGAGTCAACTAGCCTTGTTCAGGCGGTTGTCCGCACAGCCGACGCGGGGCGTTCCGAGCCATGAGGGGGGAGGCTCGGAGCGCCCCGACTCCGTGAGCTCCCGCTCAGCGGCCCGGAGCCGACTGCGTCGCGTCCAGGGCGCGCAGCACGTCCGCGATCAGGTCCTCGGGGTCCTCCGCCCCGACGGAGAAGCGGATGAATCCCTCCGGCACGGCGTCACCGCCCCACCTGCCGCGCCGCTCGGCCGTCGAGCGGACCCCGCCGAAGCTGGTCGCTTCCTCGACGAGCCGCAGCCCATCGAGGAAGCGCTCGGCACGGTCACGGTCGGGGAGCACGAAGGAGACCACGGAGCCGAAGCGGCGCATCTGCCCCGCCGCCACCGCGTGCGAGGGATCGCCCGGCAGCCCGGGGTACCGCAGCCCGGACACCTCCTCCCGCTTGGACAGCGCTTCGGCGAGCGCCAGCGCGGAGGAGCACTGGCGCTCGATGCGGAGCTGGAGCGTGGCGAGGGAGCGGTGGGCGAGCCAGGCCTCCATGGGGCCGGGGATCGCACCGACGACCTTGCGCCAGCGCCGTACCTCCGCCGCGCGCCGCGGATCGCGGCAGCTGACATGGCCGAGAAGGATGTCGCCGTGCCCGGTCATGCCCTTGGTGTCGCTCGCGACGGAGAAGTCCGCGCCGAGCTCGAGCGGCCGCTGGCCGAGCGGGGTGGCCAGCGTGTTGTCGACGGCGACCAGCGTCCCGCCCTCGTGCGCCGCGCGCACGAGGCGGCGGATGTCGCAGACGTCGAGTCCGGGGTTGGAGGGTGTCTCGATCCACAGCAGCCGCGCGCCGTCCAGTACGGACAGCTGGGCGTCGCCTCCCGTCGGAGCGGTGCGGACCTCGATCCCGTACGCCCTGAGCTGCTCGTGCAGCAGCGGAAGCGCCTGGTAGCCGTCATCCGGCAGGACGACCGCGTCCCCGCTCCTCAACTGGGAGAAGAGGACGGCGGAGATCGCGGCCATGCCGGACGCGAAGACGAGCGTCTCGACCCCCGGCTCCCCCGGCGCTTCCAGCTCACCGATGGCACGTTCCAGATGGGTCCAGGTCGGGTTCTCGTCCCGCCCGTACGTGTAGGGGCCGGTGGGGTCGCCCGGCAGATGGAAGTGGGCGGCGAAGACCGGCCCCGGCAGGGTCGGCTCGTACTTCACCGGCTCGGGGAGCCCCGCCCGTACCACCCGTGTCCCGTCGCCGACGGCGCCGAGGCCCTCGGCGCCGTCGATCGCGTCCGTGCTCATACCGCCCGCTCCTCCGCACTCTCACGTACGGCGGCGAGCAGTCCTTCGCTCGCCGCCTCCACCATGTCCAGGCATTCCTCGAAGCCCTCGGCCCCGCCGTAGTACGGGTCCGGCACGTCGAGGCCGTCGGCCGCCGGGTCGTACGAACGCAGCAGCCGGACCTTCGCCGCGTCCTCGGGCGTCGGGGCGAGCCGCCGCAGCTCCCGCACATGCCCCTCGTCGAGGGCGATGACCAGGTCGAGTACGGGGAACCAGGAAGCGCGGAACTGCCGGGCCGTGTGCTCCGAGGCGTAGCCGTGGTCCTCCAGAACGGCGACAGTACGCGGGTCGGCGGCGTGGCCCTCGTGCCAGCCCCCGGTGCCCGCGCTGTCCACCTCGACGGTGTCCGCCAGGCCGGCCTCTTCCACGCGGGCGCGGAAGACGGACTCGGCCATCGGCGAGCGGCAGATGTTGCCCGTGCAGACGAAACAGACGCGGTACGTCATCGGGCGCACTCAGTCCCCGTCGGGGAGCACGACATTGAGCGCCCAGGAGACGACGGAGATGATCAGGCCGCCGAGGAGCGCGGTCCAGAAGCCGTCGACATAGAAGTCCAGGCCGATCGTGTCGGCCAGCCAGGACGTGAGCAGCAGCATCAACGCGTTGATGACCAGCGTGATCAGGCCGAGGGTGAGGACGAACAGCGGAAGCGAGATCAGCTTGACGATCGGCTTCACCAAGAAGTTCACCAGCCCGAAAACCAGGGCGACGAGGATCAGCGTCAGGGCCTTGTCACCGGTGCTGTCACCGGTGAGGTCGATGTCCGGGACGAGCCAGACGGCGACTCCGAGGGCGCCCGCGTTCGCGAGCGTCTTGACTACAAAATTCTTCATGTGTCTGATCGTGGCAGACACGATCGGGCCAACGGCAGGGGCGAACGCACCATGAAAGCATTCCGACTGGACGAGCTGGAGGCGGAGCGCGCCGCCAACGACGGTGCGTATCTCCAGTTTCTGCGCGAGCGGAACATGTCCGTCGGTCTGTACGCGCTCGACGCAGGCTCGCTCGACCCGCAACAGCCGCACAGCCAGGACGAGGTGTACTTCGTCGTCAGCGGGCGGGCCGCGATCACGGTGGGCATGGAGACGACGCAGGTGGCGCGGGGCAGTGTGGTCTACGTGCCGGCCGGGGTGGCCCACAAGTTCCACCACATCACCGAGGACCTGCGGGTCATGGTGGTCTTCTCGCCGCCGGAGGGCTGAATTCCCCTAGGGGGTCGATCAGGGGAGAGCAAGGGCTCCGGGGCCTCCGTGGCGCAGGCGGCGCACCTAGCATCGAAGGTGTCCGGCGCAGAGCGCGCGGGACGGATTCTTCGGGAGATGAGGTAAGCGCGATGGCGGTACGAGAGATTCTCGCGGGGATGCCCTGGTGGGTGAAGTGGGTCGCCATACCCGTCATCGCCCTGTTCGTCTTCGGTGGCCTGATCATGAGTGTCGCGACGTTCGTGATCGGTCTGCTTTTCAAGGTGTTGATCTTCGTCGCTCTGGTCGGTGGACTGATCTACGTCGTACGGAAGTTCATGTCCTCCTCGACCTCACGCGAGGACTGGTAGCACGATCTACCCGCCGGTACAGGGGCGTCGGGCGGGCGTTAGCCCGCCCGAGGGACGCGGTCCTGGAAACCAGGGGCAGGCTTAGGAGCTGCCATTAGAGTGGAAAATCTCTGCCGCACCGGGGAAATCCGGCCACGCCTTCCGCGCTGATATTCGCGGATGTCCACCGTCCCGGGCGGGTCCGCCACCGGACCCCACCGGTTCCCGGGCCGCGGCGGGCGCGCGGGGGCGGCCCCCGCGGGCGGGTGCACGGCACCCGTCGTGACGCCTGGGGGTGACCTTTGGCCACGGCTACGCAGTCCGCTGCTCCTACGTTGATCGGCTCGGTGCAGCGGGCACTGAGACTCTTGGAGGCCGTGGGTTCCCACGAGGACGGGGCCCCTGCCAAACAGCTGGCGCGCGAGGCCGGCCTCCCGCTGCCCACCGCGTACCACCTGCTCCGCACCCTGACCCACGAGGGCTATCTACGCCGGGAGAAGGGTGTGTTCGTCTTCGGCGACGCGGCAGGTCGTCTCGCCGGTGGCGGAGTTCTGCAGAATCGTCGCACCAAGATCGAAGACTCTCTCGCGCACTGGCGCGACGAGATCGGGGTCCCCGTCTACTTCGCGATCTACCGCGAGGGCGAGATCGAGCTCGTCGCCGTCGCCGACACCCCCGCCGCACCCGCCGTGGACGAGTGGGCCGACTTCCGCGAGACGGGACACGCGCACGCGATCGGGCAGTGTCTGCTCAGCCAACTGGATTTGAAGAGTCGTCAAGACCACCTCGACCGCCATCCCGTGGAAGCCATCACTCCGTACACGGTGCGTAACCGGAGTGCCCTTTTGGATCGTTTGGGCGGAATGGGGCGAATGGAACCCCTGGTAGAGCGTCAGGAATATGCGCTCGGCACGGTCTGTGCCGCGATCCCCATCACTGCGGGGTCCACGGCGGCCGCCATGGCGATTTCCCTCCCCCTTCACCAGGCAGAACGGTTGCTGCCCGCAGTCGACCGGCTACGGAACGAGATCGGAATGCTCCTCAGTTCCTTCGCGTTCTCTATCAGTATCTGAAAAATCACTCCTTGTGATCTGCTAGCCGTTCCAGCACGATTGCGTCAAGAGGGCCATGGGGGATCATTCCTGGCCGTTTTGATCACGCTTTCAGCAGCCGTGTTTACACAACTGCTCCATCTACTGCGGGGTACATGATGCGAGAGTCGGTTCAGGCCGAGGTCCTGATGAGCTTCCTCGTCTCCGAGGAGCTCTCCTTCAGGATCCCGGTGGAGCTGCGTTACGAGACCCGGGATCCCTACGCGGTGCGAATGACGTTCCACCTTCCCGGAGACGCCCCTGTGACCTGGGCATTCGGCCGCGAGCTGCTGCTCGACGGGATCAACAGGCCGAGCGGCGACGGCGATGTGCACATCGCGCCGACCGACCCCGAGGGCCTTTCGGACGTCGCCATCCGGCTCCAGGTCGGCGGCGACCGCGCCCTGTTCCGGGCCAGCGCGCCGCCGCTCGTCGCCTTCCTCGACCGGACGGACAAGCTGGTGCCGCTCGGTCAGGAACGGACACTGGGCGACTTCGAGGACAACCTCGAGGCAGCGCTCGGTCGGATTCTCGCGGAGGAGAACGCCGGCTGACCGGTCGGCGCGCTCCGGCGCGCTGCGGGGCCGGCGGTCCCGGACGGATCCGGACGGACCCGGTCACCGGACGGCGGCCGGCAGCCGACCCCGGCTACTTCGCCCGGCGCCGGCGCCCGCCCCTGGATGAACGCTTCTCCAGCCCGCCGGCTCGGCCTCGGCCCAGCCCACCCGGTCCGCCCGGTGCGCCAGGTCCGCCCGGCCGGTCCGCCGAGACGACGAGCGCGGCGAGAGCGGTCGTGACCGGCACGGAGGCGACCAGGCCGATCGATCCCACCAGCGTGCGGACGATCTCCTCCGCGACCAGCTCGCTGTTGGCGACGGTCCCCACGCTGCTCTGCGCGATGGAGAAGAGCAGCAGCAGCGGCAGGGCCGCGCCGGCGTACGCGAGGACCAGCGTGTTCACCACGGACGCGATGTGGTCACGGCCGATCCTGATGCCCGCCCGGTACAGCCCACGCGGGCCCAGACGGGGATCGGCCTGGTGCAGCTCCCACACCGCCGAGGTCTGGGTCACCGTCACATCGTCGAGGACACCCAGCGAACCGATGATGATGCCCGCGAGCAGCAGACCGGACATGTCGATGTCCGGGTAGAGGCCGTGGATCAGGCCGGTGTTGTCGTCCGTGTTGCCGCTCAGCGAGGCCCAGCTGATGAAGAACGAGCCGAGCAGACCGATCAACAGCAGCGAGATCAGCGTCCCGAGCACCGCGACGGAGGTCCGGGCGGACAGGCCGTGGCACATGTAGAGCGCGATCAGCATGATCGCGCTCGACCCGACCACCGCCACCACCAGCGGATTCGACCCCTGAAGGATCGCCGGGAGGATGAAGAAGGTCAGCAGCAGGAAACTCACGGCGAGCGAGATCAAGGCCATCACCCCGCGCATCCGGCCGACCAGCACGACCGCCACGGCGAAGATCAGGGCGAGCACCGCCAACGGCACCTTGCGGTTCACGTCCGTCACCGAGTACTGCAGATCACGCGGAGCGTCCGGCGCGTACGCCACCACCACGCCCTGGCCCTCGTCCAGTTGGCGCGGCGCGTCCGGCTGCACGATCTCGGTGAACGTACGGCCCTTGTCCGGACCGCTCGTGACCTCGATCGTCGCCTTCTCGCACTCTCCCTGCTGGGCGTTGACCGCCTCGCGCCCCTGGGGGGTCGAGGTGTCGCCGGTCGGCGGGACCTGGGCGGCGTTCACATCCTGGCAGTCGACCTTCTCCACCGAGACGACCTTGCCCTGGTACGTCTGCCGGTCGAAGCCGACGCCGGTGCGCTCGTGCTCCGGAGCGCCGCCCGGCCACAGCACCACGAGCCCGACCACCACCGCCGTGGCGAACGGGATCAGGACAGCCGCGATGACCCTGCGCAGATGCCGGGAGACGGGCGCGGCCGGCCCATGACTGTGCGTATGGCCGTGCCCGTGACCCGCGTCGCCATGGGTGGCAGGGCCGTCATGACGGTCGGGTTCGGGGGTCTGCTGCTCGGAAGTCACCGACCGATCATCGCAAGAACGGTGGGGGCCCACTGTTCAGCACGGCCGGATTGACGCTAGCGTGGTGACACCTTTGCACACGCGGGAGCTCGGAGCACCGGGCTGAGAGGGCGCTGATCACCGTACACGCGTACTGGACGTACGTACGGGAAGAGGCTGCGCCGACCGCCGAACCTGTTACCGGGTAATGCCGGCGTAGGGAGATCGGTCTCATGACCATTCAGGATGCACGCACGCCTGCCACCAGCGAGAACGACGGCCAGGACGAGCGCAAGCCGGGCTGGCACAAGGGATACGTCGAGGGCTCGCGCCCCGACATCCGCGTGCCTGTCCGGCAGGTGCACCTCACCAACGGCAAGGACGTGACGCTGTACGACACGTCCGGTCCGTACACCGACCCCACCATCGACACCGACGTACGGCGGGGCCTGCCGCCGCTGCGCGAGAACTGGATCATCTCTCGGGGCGACACCGAGGAGTACGCGGGCCGCCCGGTCCGTCCCGAGGACGACGGCATCAAGCACACCTCGCCGCGGGGCGGCGGGCTGAAGAACCTCGACGCCGTCTTCCCGGGGCGGCCGCGGCTGCCGCGCCGGGGCCGCGGCGGCGAGGCCGTGACCCAGCTCGCGTACGCCCGCCGGGGCGAGATCACCCCTGAGATGGAGTACGTCGCGATCCGCGAGAACGTCTCCCCCGAGGTCGTACGGGAGGAGATCGCGGCGGGGCGGGCCGTGCTTCCGGCCAACGTCAACCACCCGGAGATCGAGCCGATGATCATCGGCAAGCGGTTCCTGGTGAAGGTCAACGCCAACATCGGCAACTCCGCCGTCACCTCCTCGATCGAGGAGGAGGTGGAGAAGATGACCTGGGCGACCAGGTGGGGCGCCGACACGGTCATGGACCTCTCCACCGGCCGCAACATCCACACCACGCGCGAGTGGGTGCTGCGCAACTCTCCCGTGCCGATCGGCACCGTGCCGCTCTACCAGGCCCTGGAGAAGGTCGACGGGAAGGCCGAGGAGCTGACCTGGGAGATCTACAAGGACACCGTCATCGAGCAGGCCGAGCAGGGCGTCGACTACATGACGGTCCACGCCGGCGTGCTGCTGCCGTACGTCCCGCTGACCGCCCGTCGCAAGACCGGCATCGTCTCGCGCGGCGGCTCGATCATGGCCGCCTGGTGCCTCGCGCACCACAAGGAGAACTTCCTCTACACGAACTTCGAGGAGCTCTGCGAGATCCTCGCGACGTACGACGTCACGTACTCGCTGGGCGACGGCCTGCGCCCCGGCTCGATCGCGGACGCCAACGACGACGCGCAGTTCGCGGAGCTGCGCACGCTGGGTGAGCTGAACACGATCGCCAAGCGGCACAACGTGCAGACGATGATCGAGGGCCCGGGGCACGTCCCGATGCACAAGATCAAGGAGAACATCGACCTTCAGCAGGAGATCTGCGAGGAGGCGCCGTTCTACACGCTCGGCCCGCTGACCACGGATGTCGCGCCCGCGTACGACCACATCACCTCGGGCATCGGCGCCGCGATGATCGCCTGGTGGGGTACGGCGATGCTCTGCTACGTCACGCCCAAGGAGCACCTGGGGCTGCCCAACCGCGACGACGTGAAGACGGGCGTCATCACGTACAAGATCGCGGCGCACGCCGCCGACCTGGCCAAGGGGCACCCGGGGGCGCAGGAGTGGGACGACGCGCTGTCGGACGCGCGGTTCGAGTTCCGCTGGGAGGACCAGTTCAACCTGGCGCTCGACCCGGACACGGCCCGTGAGTTCCACGACGAGACGCTGCCGGCCGAGCCCGCGAAGACCGCGCACTTCTGCTCGATGTGCGGTCCGAAGTTCTGCTCGATGAAGATCAGCCGCAGCATCACGGAGCAGTTCGGCGGCGACGCGGACGCCACCCCGGCGGAGATCGAGGCCGGGATGCTGGAGAAGTCCAAGGAGTTCGCGGCCTCCGGCAACCGCGTCTACCTTCCGCTGGCTGACTGAGTCCGCGCGAACGAGGCTGACCGACGGCATTCCGGGGGGAGTCGTCGGTCAGCCTTCGCCATGCCGCGGCGCTCCGCGCCGTCCCCTCACGCCGGGCCGGTGTAGTCCGGGCCGGTGGCGTCGGGACTGGTGAAGTCCGGGCTCGTGAAGTCGGGGCCCGTGTAGTCGGGGCTCGTGAAGGTCGGACGGGTCGTGGACGAGCCTTCGTTCGGGCTGGAGAAGTCCGGTCCGCTGTAGCCGATCTTCGGTATGCGGTCGGTGCGGGGCGCGGGCACGGGCGGCGGGGCCGACGGTCCGGGCGCGGCCAGGGCCTCGCGCAGGAACGGCAGGATGCCCCGTTCCAGCAGGGCGCGACGCCATGCCTCCCGGGCGCGGGACAGTTCGTCGTCCTCTTCCCGGTGGTGTGGATCGCTCGCGGCCACCTCCGTGGAGCGGTTGCGCAGTGCCGTGACCAGCAGCCCGACGGCGGCGCAGAACAGTCCGGCGGCGGCGACGGCCCCGAAGAACCAGCCGGCCGTCAGCAGGGTGTCGGCGACCGCGAGCGAGGGCGCGATGAGCTTGAGCACGGCCCCGACCAGCAGGAATATCAGCGCGGCGGGCCCGGCGAGGACCGGCGCGAGGACGGTGACGATCGCGACGATGCCCGCTCCCGGGCCGCCGCTCGCCCCGTCGCCGTCCGCCGTCAGGACGGCGCCCATCACGCTTGTACCGCTCGGTGACCGGGCCTCTTCGCGGACCTTCACGAAGTGGTCGTACTCGACCGCCGCCGCGGCGGTGATCAGGGCCGTCGCGTTCAGCGCCATCGTGCGCAGTTGGCCGGCCGTGAGCCGTTTCCCGATCTCGGCGAGATCCGGATGGTCGTACGCGTTGCGCAGTGCGTCGTCGAGGATGCGCTCGTACTCGGCACGATCCTCGGTCAGCAGGTGCGGAGCCACGTTCATGTGCATCCCCCGATGCTCCGTAGGGCCCGCGTCGACCGTGGAATTTACGGCCGGTCGGGCGGAAACGGAGGAGAGCCTGCTACGGATGGTCCGATCGTATTGCGGTTATGGCACAGGGTGACAGGGGGTTTCCCGAATTCGACTTCCCCGGATGCGGAGCGTTATGCGTCAGCCCTGCAGGGGGAGTTGGACGACCAGCAGCTTTCCGGCCATGGTCACACCGCCGTCCATGGCGATGGCCAGTCCCTCCGCGTACACGTGCGGACCGTCGACGCCCGGGCCGGAGCCGCCCTCGCCGTCCTCGGTGCCGACCTGGCCCAGGAGGTACGGAATGGGGCTGTGGCCGTGCACGACGCGGCTGCCGCCGTAGGTGGCGAGCAGCTCCTGGACCGCCTGGGGGCCGCCGTCGTCCCGGAAGGCGAAGCGCTTGGTGAACTTACGGAACAGGTCCCAGACCTCGTCCGCGTCGTTCCGGTTGAGGATCTCGTGGACGGTCTCGTTGACGTCCTCGATGGTGCTGCCGTAGTCCAGGTAGGCGGTGGTGTCGGAGTGCATCAGCAGGTGCCCGTCCTCCTCCACCACGGCGTCGAGCCGGGACATCCACTGCAGGTGGACGTCCTGGAGCCGGTCCATGTCGTGCTTCTGGCCGCCGTTGAGCAGCCAGGCGGCCTGGAAGGTGGCGGTGCCGGCGCCGGAGTTGACGGGGGTGTCCCCGAAGCGCTTGGCGCCGATCAGGAGCAGTTCGTGGTTGCCCATCAGGGCCTTGCAGTAGCCGCCCGACGCGGCGGCCTCCGCGGAGAGGCGCATGACCAGGTCGATGACGCCGATGCCGTCGGGACCGCGGTCCGTGAAGTCGCCGAGGAACCAGAGCCGGGCGTTACCCGCCGACCAGGCGCCGTTGTCGTCGATGAGCCCCTGCTCGCGCAGGGCGACGACGAGCTCGTCGAAGTAGCCGTGGACGTCGCCGACCACGTACAGCGGGCCGGGGCCCTCGCCGGCGGCCGGGGGGGGCGCGGGGGACGGGACCGGGTCCACGCGGACCTGGACGGTGTCCCCGCGGTTGATCACCGGGAGGTCGCGCTCGGTGGGGGTGTAGCCCTCGGGGAACTCGTCGTCCGGGAAGGCGTTCCCGGGGTGGCCGGGGACGGCCGCGGAGAGCGAGACCGGGGGCGTGAGCGGGACCGGGGAGGAGGCGCCGAGGCCGAGATTGAGCGTCGGGTCGGCGACGGGCCGCGCGATCTCGTCGAGGGCGCCGGGGTGCCCGGCCGGGGGCTCCTCGGGTCGGCCCTGCACGGGCACGCGGGCGTACGGCGGTACGCGGAAGTCACGCAATGTCGCCGTGCGCACCACGGGTTCCTGCCCGGCCCCCTGAGTCATCGACCCCTCCACCACCGTCGCGATGCCCTGCACATCGCGGACCGGCCTGGTCGGGGTGGTCCGCGGTGTCGTGCGCCCATCATAGGAATGAGGGTCCGCCTGTGTGACGCACCAGGGGTGGTGAATCCGGGTCCACTCCGGGTTCACCGGTTGTTTCGCCCGAATTGAGAAGGTCCGGACCAGGGTCGGAGCAGGGCCGGGCCGGAGTTTGTGCCCGGCACGGCCCCGGAGCCGACCCTCAGCCCTTCGCGGGAGACCGGGGCGGGCTGACCGTCGTACGCGGCGAACGCCTCTGGGAGGACGTCCGGACGATGAGTTCGGTCGGTATCACCTGCTCGACCGGTCCGTCGGTGTCGATCCCCTCGATGGCGTCGATGAGGAGCTGGACGACGGCCGTGCCGATGCGGCGCGGTTTGAGCGAGAGGGTCGTGATCGGCGGTTCGGTGTTGGCGTAGACGGTCGACTCGCTGCAGCAGACCAGCAGCAGGTCGTCCGGTACGCGCAGTCCGTAGCGGCGGGCGGCCGCCAGCAGATCGGTTCCGTTGGGGTCGAAGAGTCCGTAGACGGCGTCGGGACGGTCGGGGCGGGCGAGCAGCCGGTCGGCCGCGACGGCGCCCGCGCACGGATCGTGCGCCGGATAGGCCTCGTAGACGGGGTCCTGGCCGACCCGCTCGCACCAGTTGAGGTACGCGGTGGTGGACAGGCGGGTGTACGTGTCGGTGGTCGTACCGGTGAGGAGGCCGATCCGGCGGGCGCCGGCGGCGGCGAGGTGGTCGAGGAGGTCGAGGACGGCGGCTTCGTGGTCGTTGTCGACCCAGGCGGTCACCGGGAGGGTGCCGGCGGGGCGCCCGTCGGAGACGACGGGCAGGCCCTGGCGGACCAGCTCGGTGACGACCGGATCGTGGTCGGAGGGGTCGATGACGACGGTGCCGTCGAGGGCGACGTTCGACCAGACGTCATGGCGGGAGGTCGCGGGCAGGATGACCAGGGCGTAGCCCCGGGCGAGCGCGGCCGATGTGGCGGCTCTGGCCATCTCCGCGAAGTACGCGAATTCGGTGAAGGTGAAAGGTTCATCCCCGTAGGTGGTCACGGTCAGGCCGATGAGGCCCGACTTGCCGGTGCGGAGCGTGCGGGCCGCCGCGGATGGGCGGTAGCCCAGCCGGTCTGCGACCTCGCGGACGTGGCGGCGGGTGGCGTCCGGGAGCCGGCCCTTGCCGTTGAGCGCGTCGGAGACAGTCGTGATGGAGACTCCGGCGGCGGCGGCCACATCCCGGATGCCCGCTCGCCCCTGCCGGCTTCCCCGGGTCTGTGCCCGGCTCACCTGGTGCTTCCCTGCTGCTGTCATGGCGAGCCGATAGTAGGGCGAGGGCGGGTGGTTGGGACGCCCGCATATTCACTCGTTGACAGGCACGTTTCTGCATGGTCGAGAACCCTTAAAAACCTTTGAAGGCAAAGGAGTTAAGGGGTCTAGCAAGCGATCTATGGTTGTCGACCCGTATGGGCCTGCCCAGGAGTCCATGTCTCGAAGAGGTCTCAACTCACCTCTACGGGCGATGCGCGCCACGGCGCCCGCCACCAGCGCGCGCCACCCGGTCGCGCGCTCCCCCGGTTGTCCACAGCGTCCGCCATCCGTTGTCCACAGCCCATTCGCAGCGGAGGCGAATCCTCATAAGGTGAGGAGTATTGGTGGTACGGACGGTCGAGGAGGACCACAGTGAGCGCAGTGAACGACGCCGCAGGAGTGGGCGGAGCCGGCGGTACGGACGGGGCGGGCGGCCCGAAGCTGCGTTCCGTGCTTGACGGCATCCCCACCTACAAGCCGGGCAAGCCGGCCGCCGCCGGCGGTCCGGTCGCCTTCAAGCTGTCCTCCAACGAGAACCCGTACCCGCCGCTGCCGGGTGTCATGGACAGCGCGCTGGCCGCGGCCGGCGCCTTCAACCGGTACCCGGACATGGCCTGCACCGGCCTGATGAACGAGCTGGCCGACCGTTTCGGGGTGCCGCTCGCGCACCTGGCCACCGGCACGGGTTCGGTGGGGGTGGCACAGTCGCTGATCCAGGCCACCTCGGGCCCGGGCGACGAGGTCATGTACGCCTGGCGGTCCTTCGAGGCGTACCCGATCATCACGCAGATCAGCGGGGCGACCTCGGTGCAGGTGCCGCTGACCGACGGCGAGGTGCACGACCTCGACGCGATGGCCGAGGCGATCACCGACCGCACCCGGCTGATCTTCGTGTGCAACCCGAACAACCCCACGGGCACCGCGGTCCGCAGGGCCGAGCTGGAGCGGTTCCTGGACCGGGTGCCCTCCGACGTCCTGGTGGTCATCGACGAGGCGTACCGCGAGTTCGTCCGCGACCAGGACATCCCGGACGGCATCGAGCTGTACCGCGACCGTCCGAATGTCGCGGTGCTGCGCACCTTCTCCAAGGCGTACGGCCTGGCGGGGCTGCGGGTCGGCTTCGCGATCGCCCATGAGCCGGTGGCTGCGGCGCTGCGCAAGACGGCTGTGCCGTTCGGTGTGAGTCAGCTGGCGCAGGACGCGGCGGTGGCCTCGCTGCGCGCCGAGGACGAACTGCTCGGACGGGTCGGCTCGTTGGTGGCCGAGCGCGAGCGCGTCCACGCGGGGCTCGTGGCCCAGGGCTGGACCGTGCCGGACACCCAGGCGAACTTCGTCTGGCTGCGGCTCGGTGAGCGGACGCTCGACTTCGCGGCGGAGTGCGAGCGGCACGGCGTGGTGGTGCGGCCGTTCGCGGGTGAGGGCGTGCGCGTCACGATCGGTGAGAGCGAGGCGAACGACCTGTTCCTGAAGACGGCGGAGGGCTTCCGCCGGGAGGGCTGACGGGTCGGGCGTGAGCGTGCCGGGCGGCGGCTGTCAGCCCTCGGCGCGCTCGACGCGGATCGGGTCGCCGTCCCTGACGGTGGCCAGGACGCGGGGATCGCCGTCGAGCGAGCCCAGCAGGTTGCACGGGCTCGCGAGCCGACACTCGTCGCCCCGGGAGATCGGGGTGGGGCCGTAGGGGAGCGCGAGGGCGTCGCCCTCGGTCCAGAACGCGACCGTGCCCGGCTCCACCACCTGCCGTGCGTCGGCCTCGACGGCGGTGGAGACCGGAGTGTCGAAGTAGACCTCCTCGCCCCATGTACGGGCGGTGGAGATGATCGGGAGAGCCCCCGCGAGCGCCTTGCTCGTGGGGGTTTCGTCGAGGGTCGCCGTGGTGTGTCCGGCGGGCCAGGAGATGCGGATCCGAAGGGTCATGCCCCGGATTCAACAATATGTTGAAGGTCTTGGGAAGGGGTGACCTTCGGTAGGGGGACCCCCGGCTGAAGGTACGGATTTCGTATGAGCCATAATGCTTGTGAATGTGAACGCGTTCACAAGCGTGTCCCTGTTCCTCCCGTAATAGGTGGGATTAAAGGGGCAAACTGCCGATGTGACCACGGCGATGTAAGGAGAAGACGACGTGGACCTAGCTCTGGCGCCAGAGACTCTGGCGCGATGGCAGTTCGGCATCACCACCGTCTACCACTTTCTCTTCGTCCCCCTGACGATCTCCCTTGCCGCGCTCACAGCCGGCCTTCAGACGGCCTGGGTGCGGACGGAGAAGGAGAAGTACCTCAAGGCGACGAAGTTCTGGGGCAAGCTCTTCCTGATCAACATCGCGATGGGTGTCGTCACCGGCATCGTGCAGGAGTTCCAGTTCGGCATGAACTGGTCCGACTACTCGCGCTTCGTCGGAGACATCTTCGGTGCGCCGCTCGCCTTCGAGGCGCTGATCGCGTTCTTCTTCGAGTCCACGTTCATCGGCCTGTGGATCTTCGGCTGGGACAAGCTGCCGAAGAAGATCCACCTGGCCTGCATGTGGATGGTGTCGATCGGCACCATCCTCTCCGCGTACTTCATCCTGGCGGCCAACTCCTGGATGCAGCACCCGGTCGGCTACCGGATCAACGAGGAGCGCGGTCGGGCCGAGCTCACCGACTTCTGGCTGGTCCTGACGCAGAACACCGCGCTCACCCAGTTCTTCCACACCATGACGGCCGCGTTCCTCGTCGGTGGCGCCTTCATGGTGGGCATCTCCGCCTTCCACCTGGCCCGCCGGAAGCACATCCCGGTCATGCGGACCTCGCTGCGGCTCGGCCTGATCACCCTGATCATCGCCGGACTCGGCACGGCCATCAGCGGCGACCTGCTCGGCAAGGTCATGTTCAAGCAGCAGCCGATGAAGATGGCCGCCGCCGAGGCGCTCTGGGACGGCGAGGAGTCCGCGCCGTTCTCGATCTTCGCGTACGGCGATGTGGACAAGGGTCACAACACGGTGGCCATAGAGATCCCGGGACTGCTGTCCTTCCTGGCCAATGACGACTTCAACTCGTACGTCCCGGGCATCAACGACATCAACAAGGCCGAGCAGGAGAAGTTCGGGCCCGGTGACTACCGGCCCAACATCCCCGTCGCTTACTGGGGCTTCCGCTGGATGATCGGCTTCGGCATGGCCTCGCTTGCGGTCGGCATGATCGGCCTCTGGCTGACCCGCAAGAAGTTCCTGCTGTCGCCGGGGATGCGGACCGGTGAAGACGAAGTGCCGAATCTGGTGCTGTTCAAGCGGAAGGCGCTCAGCCCCCGCTTCGCCAAGTGGTACTGGATCGTCGCTCTCTGGACCACGGCCTTCCCGCTCATCGCCAACTCGTGGGGCTGGATCTTCACGGAGATGGGCCGGCAGCCGTGGGTCGTCTACGGCGTGCTGCGCACCAGGGACGCGGTCTCCCCCGGCGTCTCGCAGGGCGAGGTCCTCACCTCGATGATCGTCTTCACCCTGCTCTACGCGGTCCTGGCCGTGATCGAGGTCAAGCTGCTGGTGAAGTACGTCAAGGCCGGACCGCCCGAGCTCACCGAGGCCGACCTCAACCCGCCCACCAAGATCGGCGGGGACCACCGTGACCCCGACCGGCCCATGGCCTTCTCGTACTGAGGCTCAGGAGATCGAGGCATGGAACTCCACAACGTCTGGTTCGTACTGATCGCCGTCCTCTGGATCGGCTACTTCTTCCTGGAGGGCTTCGACTTCGGGGTCGGCGTCCTGACCAAGCTGCTCGCTCGCGGCCGCGCCGAGAAGCGGGTCCTGATCAACACCATCGGGCCCGTCTGGGACGGCAACGAGGTGTGGCTGCTCACCGCGGGTGGCGCGACCTTCGCCGCCTTCCCCGAGTGGTACGCCACGCTCTTCTCCGGCTTCTACCTGCCGCTGCTGATCATCCTGGTCTGTCTGATCGTCCGCGGTGTCGCCTTCGAGTACCGGGCGAAGCGGCCCGAGGAGAACTGGCAGCGCAACTGGGAGGAGGCCATCTTCTGGACCTCCCTGATCCCCGCGGTGCTGTGGGGCGTGGCCTTCGGCAACATCGTGCGCGGCGTGAAGATCGACGCCGACATGGAGTACGTCGGCACCTTCTTCGACCTGCTCAACCCGTACGCGATCCTCGGCGGCCTCGTCACGCTGGCTCTCTTCACCTTCCACGGAGCGGTCTTCGCCGCGCTCAAGACGGTGGGGGACATCCGGGCCCGGGCCCGGGCGCTCGCGCTGAAGCTCGGTCTGGTCACGGCCGTCCTCGCGCTGGGCTTCCTCATCTGGACCCAGGTGGACAAGGGCGACGGCTGGAGCCTGGGCGCCATGCTCGTCGCCGTCGTGGCGCTGGTCGGCGCCATCGGGGCGATCAAGGTGGGGCGCGAGGGCTGGTCGTTCGCGCTCTCGGGCATCACGATCGCCGCGGCGGTGGCGATGCTCTTCTTCACCCTGTTCCCGAACGTCATGCCGTCTTCGCTCAACCCCGAGTGGAGTCTTACCGTGACGAACGCGTCATCGAGCCCGTACACCCTGAAGATCATGACCTGGTGTGCAGCGATCGCCACTCCGCTGGTGCTGCTCTACCAGGGCTGGACGTACTGGGTGTTCCGCAAGCGGATCGGCACGCAGCACATCGCGCCTGACGCCGCTCACTAGTGGGGGATGTTTCACGTGAAACCGATCGATCCGCGTCTGCTCCGGTACGCCAGGGCCACCCGCTTCTTCCTCGGAGCGGTCGTGGCGCTCGGCCTGGCGGGGGCGGCGCTGGTCGTCGCCCAGGCCATGCTCATCGCCGAGGTCGTGGTGGGCGCCTTCCAGAAGGGTCTGTCGGTTTCCGATCTGACCACGCCCCTGCTGCTGCTCGCCGGAGTGGCGGCGGGGCGGGGGCTGGTCTCCTGGCTGACCGAGCTGGCCGCCCATCGGGCCAGCGCGGCGGTCAAGTCCGAACTGCGGGGCCGGCTCCTGGCCCGGGCGGCCACGCTGGGCCCGGGCTGGCTCAGCGGCCAGAAGGCGGGTTCGCTCGCCGCCCTCGCGACGCGCGGAGTCGACGCGCTCGACGACTACTTCTCGCGCTACCTCCCGCAGTTGGGGCTCGCGGTGGTCGTGCCCGTGGCGGTGCTCGCCCGGATCGTCACCGAGGACTGGATCTCGGCGGCGATCATCGTCGTCACCCTGCCGCTCATCCCGCTCTTCATGGTCCTCATCGGCTGGTACACCCAGGCCCGGATGGACCGGCAGTGGAAGCTGCTGTCCCGGCTGTCGGGCCACTTCCTCGACGTTGTGGCCGGCCTTCCGACGCTCAAGGTCTTCGGCCGTGCCAAGGCGCAGGCCGAATCCATCCGCGTCATCACGTCCGAGTACCGGCGGGCGACGATGAAGACGTTGCGCATCGCCTTCCTCTCCTCCTTCGCCCTGGAACTCCTCGCGACGCTCTCGGTGGCGCTGGTCGCGGTCACGATCGGCATGCGGCTGGTCCATGGTGAGCTCGACCTGTACACCGGACTGGTCATCCTCGTCCTGGCTCCCGAGGCCTATCTGCCCATCCGCCAGGTGGGGGCGCAGTACCACGCTGCTGCGGAGGGGCTGGCCGCCGCCGAGGAGATCTTCGAGGTCCTGGAGAACCCCGCGCCCGAGCACGGCACGGCCGCGGTGCCGTCCTCGACCCGTATCGAGCTGGAGAACGTGACCGTTCGTCACGCGGGCCGTTCCGAAGCTTCCTTGGACCGGTCCTCGCTGGTGGTGGAGCCCGGTGAGACGGTCGCGCTGGTGGGGCCGAGCGGCGTCGGCAAGTCGACGCTCCTCGACGTGGTGCTGGGGTTCACCGCTCCGGAGGCCGGCGGCTCGGTCCGTGTCGGCGGCGCGGAACTCGGCTCGCTGGACGTGGAGGAGTGGCGGTCGCGGATCGCCTGGGTGCCGCAACGGCCGTATCTCTTCGTGGGCACCATCGCCGAGAACATCCGCCTGGCCCGCCCGGACGCCTCCGACGAGGCGGTACGGCAGGCCCTGCGGGACGCCGGTGCGGACGGCTTCCTCGATGCGCTGCCGGAGGGTGTGGACACCCTGCTCGGCGAGGACGGCGCGGGTCTCTCCGCCGGTCAGCGCCAGCGTCTCGCGCTGGCCCGCGCGTTCCTGGCCGACCGGCCGGTGTTGCTCCTGGACGAGCCCACGGCAGCGCTGGACGGTGAGACCGAGGCGGCGGTGGTCGACGCGGTCCGTCGGCTCGCGGCCGGCCGCACGGTCCTGCTCGTCGTGCACCGCCCGGCCCTGCTCGCGGTCGCGGACCGCGTGGTCGAACTCGGCTGGGCCGGCGCTCCTGACGAGTCGGTGCCGGCCGAGCGGGGCGGGTGGGAAGAGCCCGCCGCTGCTACGGGTCCCGCTGGTTCTGACGGCTCTGTCGGCTCCCCCGGGTCCGCCGGTGAGGGCGTGCCTGCCGCGGCGGGCCCCGTCGAGGGGGCCGACGCGGCAGGGGGCCGGTCGGTCTTCGGGCGCATCCGCGCCATGGCCGGAGCGCTGCGAGGCCGGATGGGACTCGCTCTGCTGCTCGGCAGTCTGGCGCTGGGATCGGCCGTGGGGCTCATGGCGGTGTCCGGGTGGCTCATCTCCCGCGCCTCCGAACAGCCCCCGGTGCTCTACCTGATGGTCGCCGTCACGGCGACGCGGGCGTTCGGCATCGGCAGGGCCGTGTTCCGGTACGCCGAGCGGCTCGTCTCCCACGACGCCGTTCTGCGGATGCTCGCGGAACTGCGGGTCGCCGTCTACCAGCGCCTCGAGCGCATCGCCCCCGCCGGTCTGCGCCGCAGCAGGCGCGGCGACCTGCTGTCCCGGCTCGTCCAGGACGTCGATGCGCTCCAGGACTACTGGCTGCGCTGGCTGTTGCCCGCGGGCGCGGCCCTCGTCGTCGGTGTCGGTTCCGTCGGGTTCACCGCCTGGCTGCTGCCCGAGGCCGGGGCCGTCCTCGCCGTGGGCCTGCTCGGTGCCGGGGTGGCCGTGCCGCTGCTGAGCGGGGCGATCGCCCGCCGCGCCGAGCGTCGGCTCGCCCCCGCCCGAGGCGCCCTCACCGTCACGGTCGTGGACCTGCTGCGCGGCTGCGCGGAACTGACGGTCGCCGGAGCGCTGAAGGACCGTATCGACCGGGCCCGCGGGGCCGACCGTACGCTCACGTCCATCTCCTCGCGGCAGGCCGTCGCGACCGCCATCGGGGCCGGGCTCTCCGCGCTCGCCTGCGGTCTGACGGTGGCCGCCGCCGCGCTCGTCGGCGTCCAAGCGGTCCGTGACGGCCGCCTCGACGGTGTCACGCTCGCCGTGCTCGTGCTGACCCCGCTCGCCGCCTTCGAGGCCGTCACAGGACTGCCTCTCGCCGTCCAGTACCGCCAGCGGGTCAAGCGCAGCGCCGAGCGGGTGTACGAGGTGCTGGACGCACCCGTCCCCGTACGAGAGCCCGAGCGACCTGTCGCAGCCCCGTCGCACCCCTTCCCACTGGAGGTCGACGGTCTCTCCGCGCGCCACGCGGGCCGTCGGACCGCCGCGCTCAGCGACTTCGCCCTGACCCTTGAAGCCGGGCGGCGCGTCGCCGTCGTCGGCGCGTCCGGATCGGGCAAGACCACGCTCGCCCAGGTGCTGCTGCGCTTCCTGGACGCCGAGTCCGGTTCGTACCGGATCGGCGGAGTGGAGGCGGCCGAGCTCGACGGGGACGACGTCCGCCGACTCGTCGGGCTCTGCGCCCAGGACGCCCACATCTTCGACAGCTCCATCCGCGAGAACCTGCGGCTCGCCCGCACCGGCGCGAGCGACGACGAGCTGCGTGCGGCGCTGGGCCGGGCACAGCTCCTGGGCTGGGTGGAGAGCCTGCCGGAGGGTCTGGACACCCTGGTCGGCGAGCACGGCTCGCGGCTCTCCGGCGGCCAGCGGCAGCGCCTCGCGCTCGCCCGCGCCCTCCTCGCCGACTTCCCCGTCCTCGTCCTGGACGAGCCGGCCGAACACCTCGACCTGGCCACGGCGGACGCGCTCACCGACGATCTGCTGCGGGCCACCGAGGGGCGTACGACGGTCCTCATCACCCACCGGCTGCACGGCCTCGACGCCGTCGACGAGGTGGTGGTCCTGGACGCGGGCCGCACAGTGCAGCGCGGGCCGTACGCGGAGTTGGCGCGGGCCGAGGGGCCGCTGCGGCGGATGCTGGAGCAGGAGCACGAGACGGACCTGCTGCTCGCGCCGGGAGGACCGGTGGGGCGGACCGCGGCAGGACCGGTGGGGCGGACCGCGGCAGGGGCGGTGGGACGGACCCCGGGGCAGACGACGAGCGCGACATCGGAGCGCCCGACTTTTCTCGCCAAATAGGACTTACTAGGCTCAAGCCCATGACCGCCGCCGTGCCCGATCTCCCGGACCCCCTGGAAGCCGCCACCCAGGCCACCCGCAGCCTCCAGGGGCTGTCCACGGAGCTCACCGCGCGCGTGCCGCAGCTCCTGGAGGCCATGCGCTCGGTCGGTACCGGGCTCGAACTGCACTCCACGCTCGACCGGATCTGCGAGACCGCGGCCGAGCTCGCCGGTTCCCGCTACGCGGCGATCGGTGTCGTCGACGAGGAGGGCAAGGGCCTCTCCGACTTCGTCACCTTCGGTGTCGACGAGGAGACCGCCCGTCGGATCGGCCGGCGACCCGACGGACACGCGGGGCTGCTCGGTGCGCTGATCCGCGACCCGCAGACCATCCGCCTCGCCGATCTGTCCACCGACCCCCGCTCCGCCGGGTTCCCGCCCGGACATCCGCCGATGCGGACCTTCCTCGGGGTTCCGATCAAGGTCCAGGGCGAGACCTTCGGCAACCTGTACCTCGCGGAGAAGATCGACGGCGGCGACTTCAACGACTACGACGTGCACATGGTCCGCGTCCTGGCGACCGAGGCGGGTATCGCCATCGGCAACGCCCGGCTCTACGAGGCGGCCCGGCAGCGCGAGCGTTGGATCGACGGGTCCGTGGCCGTCACCACCGCCCTGCTCTCCGGCGGTGACGCGGACGACGCCCTGACGGTGGTCGCCGAACAGGCCCGCAGGCTCGCGGACGCGGCCGCCGGGATCGTCCTGCTGCCGGCGGAGGACGGCGGCCTGGAGATCGTCGCCGTCTCCTCCGACGTGCCGAGCAAGTCGCTCGGCGTCGTGATTCCGCCCGAGAGCGTTGTGGTGGACCGGCTCCTGGAGGGCGAGGCGGTGTTCGTGGACGACGCCTCGACCGACCCGCGCATGATCAGCCGTGTGGCCGCCGAGTACGGCCCCAGCATGCTGCTGCCCCTGCACAGCGGCGGAAGGGTGCTCGGGGCGCTCGCCACACCACGCGCGCGTGGCGCCCGGCCGTTCACGGAGGCCGAGCGGACGCTCGGGACACAGTTCGCCTCGCAGGCGGCGCTCGCCCTGATGATGGCCGAGGCCCAGCGCGACCGGGAACGGCTCGCCGTCTACGAGGACCGCGACCGGATCGCCCGCGACCTGCACGACCTGGTCATCCAGCGGCTCTTCGCCACCGGGATGATGCTGGAGAGCGCCCAGCGGAAGTCGATCGTGCCCGCGGTACGCGAGGGCGTCGGCAAGGCGGTCGACGAACTCGACGTCACCATCCAGGAGATCCGTACCGCGATCTTCGCCCTCCAGCAGGGGCCCGCCGAGGCCCCCTCCGGGCTGCGCACCCGCGTGCTGCGGGAGATCAACATGGCCGCCGTGCCACTCGGCTTCAAGCCCGCGCACCGCTTCCTCGGTGCGATCGACTCGACGGTCGGCGAACTCACCGGCAAGAACCTCATCGCGGCGCTGCGCGAGGCGCTGTCCAACGCCTTCCGGCACTCCCAGGCCACCAGGATCGAGGTCGTGGTCGACTCGGGCGTGGAGCTGCCGGACGGCACCGCCGGCGTCCGGCTCTCGGTCGCGGACGACGGCGTCGGCATCCCGGAGGGCGGGCGACGCAGCGGACTGCGGAACCTGGCGCGACGCGCGGAGTCGCTGGGCGGGTCGAGCTGGTGCGGACCGGGCATCGGCGAGGACGGCGGCGGTACGACGGTGGTCTGGCAGGCGCCCCTGTAGGCGGCCACCGGGGTCGCCCTGGAGGGGCCCGGGCCTCGCGGGGCCCGGAGGGCACGGCCTCTCTGCGGGCCCCGAGGGTACGGGCTCTGCGGGGCCTGGAGCGGGCCCGGTTCAGTCGTCGAGGGTGCCGGCGAGGATCCGCTCGATGACGGTGGCCACGCCGTCCTCGTTGTTGTCGACCGTACGACCGGAGGCGGCGGCGACCACGTCCGGGTGCGCGTTGCCCATCGCGTAGGAACGGCCGGCCCAGCTGAGCATCTCGATGTCGTTCGGCATGTCACCGAAGGCGACGACCTCCTCGGCGGAGATGCCGCGTTCGGCGCAGCAGAGGGCCAGGGTGGAGGCCTTGGAGACGCCGGGCCCGCTGATCTCCAGGAGGGCGGTCGGGCTGGAACGCGTGAACGATGCCAGATGGCCCGCGGCCGCCCGTGCCGTGGCGAGGAAGGCGTCGGGGTCCAGGTCCGGGTGCTGGGCGAGGAGCTTGAGGACGGGGGCGGCGGCACCCGGCTCCTCCTCGAAGAGCAGCTTCTCGGCGGAGGCGACGGTGGCACCCGGGTCGAGGAAGAACGGCGGGTACAGCGGCTCGTAGTGGATGCCTGTCGTCAGTTCGACGGCGAACGAGGTGCCGGGGGCGGCCTCACGCAGCGCCGCCACGACGTCGAGCGCCACGTCCCGAGGCAGCGGGCGTACCTCCATGAACGTGCCGCCGGAGTGCAGGTCGACGACGGCCGCTCCGTTGGCGCAGATCGCGAGGCCGTGGCCGTGGACATGGTCGCTGACGACGTCCATCCAGCGGGCCGGGCGTCCGGTGACGAAAAAGACCTCGATGCCGGCCCGCTCGGCCGCGGCGAGTGCGGCGACCGTGCGCTCCGAAACGGACTTGTCGTCGCGCAGCAGGGTGCCGTCGAGGTCGGTGGCGATGAGTCGGGGGGCCGGGGCGGCGCGGCGCGCGGAGTGGGGTGAGGTCACCGATCCATTGTTCCGCACTTCGTGCACGGGCGTGCGAAGGGGCGCACATCTGAGAGGACGGTGCTGCCTCCTCCCAGACGTGCGTCGGACGATCGGTGGCTCGTCAGGCGAGCTGGGCGAGAGCCTCGGTGGCGATCTGCTCGAAGACGCGCTGGTCGGCGGCGAAGTCCGAGTCGGGGATCGGCCAGTGGATCACGATCTCGGTGATCCCGAGCTCCTTGTGCCGTCCAGCGAAGTCGACGAAGGCGCCCAGGGACTCCAGGGGCCGTCCTCGGTCCGGGGTGAAGCCGGTGAGCAGGATCTTGTCCAGCTCGGCGACATCCCGGCCGATCTCCGCGCACGCCTTGCCGAGCTTCTCGATCTGGCCCCGGATGGCCGCCACGGACTGCTCGGGCGTGCCTTCCTCGTACAACTTCGGGTCGCCGGTCGTCACCCAGGCCTGGCCGTGGCGGGCGGCGAGCTTCAGACCGCGCGGCCCGGTCGCCGCGACGGCGAAGGGCAGGCGCGGGCGCTGGACGCAGCCGGGGATGTTGCGGGCCTCGACGGCGGAGTAGTGCGTACCCTGCTCGGTCACGGCGTCCGTGGTGAGCAGCCGGTCGAGCAGCGGTAGGAACTCGCCGAAGTGATCGGCCCGCTCCCTGGGCGTCCACGCCTCCTGGCCGAGCACGGTCGCGTCGAAGCCCTCGCCGCCGGCTCCGATGCCGAGGGTGACCCGGCCGTTCGAGATGTCGTCGAGGGAGATCAGCTCCTTGGCGAGCGTCACCGGGTGGCGGAAGTTGGGCGAGGTGACCAGAGTCCCGAGGCGGAGCCGCTCGGTGGCCGTCGCGGCGGCGGTGAGCGTGGGCAGGGCGCCGAACCAGGGTCCGTCGCGGAAGGTCCGCCAGGACAGGTGGTCGTAGGTGTAGCCGGCGTGGAAGCCGAGCTCCTCGGCACGCTGCCAGCGCTCGCGGCCGCCGTCGTGCCAGCGGTGGACGGGAAGGATCACGGTGCTCAGGCGCAGGGTCATGGACCCGAGCCTACGGCGGGCCCGGTCGCCTCCGTCGGACTCGGCCCTGGCGATGGGCGTCCCCGTCAGCGGACCCGTCCGCTCATCCAGGGGGTGAGTGTGCCGCGCAGGACGAGTTCTTTGTACGTCTCGTCGCCGGGCAGGGGCACGATCAGCCACCAGCCGGGCGGGAAGAACTTGCCCTTCACGTGGGCCAGGCCGCCGTGGACGGAACGGACGAAGGCGGGGACGGCGTCGCGGGGGATGTCCGCGAACTCCACGCCGTCGACGTCGATCTTCGCGTCGTCCTCGGGGAAGAGCTGGACGGTCATGGCGGGGCTGCCGCCGAGCTCGACGAAGGCCTCGTGCGGGAGCGAGCCGTCCGCGTCGAGCACGGTGAAGGCGCCTGCGGAGGTCCGGCGGGAGGTCTGGTCGGCACCGATGTCGTCGGTGACCTTCATCTCCAGGCCGAACTCGCGGGCGGTCTCGCGGAGCGCGGTGACGGCCGATTCTGTGGTGGGCAGGTGGGGGTGGGCCATGGGAACGATCATGCCCGAGGGTTCCGGGCTGGGCCCGCCGGATTCAGCCGGGGAAGCGGAGGAACTCCGGGGGTACGGCGTCGGTCAGCCAGACGCCGTTGGCGCTGACGTGGAAGACGTGGCCTGCCTGGTGCATCGCGCCCGCGTCCACGCTCAGGACCACCGGGCGGCCCCGCCGTGCGCCGACGCGGGTCGCGGTCTCCCGGTCGGGGGAGAGGTGGACGTGGTGACGGGCCATGGGGCGCAGGCCCTCGGCTCGGATGGCGTCCAGACTGGCGGCGACCGTACCGTGGTAGAGGTACGCGGGCGGTTGCGCGGGCGGCAGATCGAGGTCGACCTGGACCGTGTGGCCCTGGCTGGCCCTGATCCGGTCGCCGTCGATGGCGAAGCGCTTCTTGTCGTTGGCGGCGACGACGTGGTCCAGCTCGGCCCGGGTGATCGGGAAGCCGTGGTCGCCGGCCGCGCGCAGGAGGGCGTCGATCTCGGTCCAGCCGTTCGGATCGAGGACGAGGCCGATCCGCTCGGGTTGGTGCCGCAGGTGCTTCGAGAGGTACTTGGACACCTTCACGGTGCGTCTCTCGTCCATGGGTGGGTTCATGGCGCCAGCATGACGGAGCGCGGATCCCGCGACCAATGATTTCGGTTCGGATGTTTGATCCACAGCCAACTTGAGTTATCCACAGGGGAATTGGCGATTCTGTGGACAACGTCCGCCCGCTATCAGATGACTTGGTCTATTGATCCTTTTTCAGGGCCATTTGAGGAGAGTGCATCCAATGTCCTTGCCTGTACCTCTCTTTCGGTGGCGGCAGTGACGAAGGCCGCCACGTTCTCCGCGCCAACCAGCCGCTGAACCGACCGAATCGTCCCGGCCGGGAGGGTCACCGGGCGCGGCTCGTCGCCCCGCAGGGGCGGGGGTGCGGAGGACAGATGGTGCTGGAGGTGCCGGGTGGCGAACAGGCGCATCGCACGGGCGAGTTCCGCGTCCACGGTCTGCTGCGCGAGGGGCCGCAGCCGGCGCACCATCGCCGCCGCCTCGGCGGCATCGGCGTCCGTCGGCGGCCGGTGTTCCAGATAGCGGGCGAAGACGTGCTCGGTCGTGAACTCCAGGAAGCGCGAGGCGATGTGCTCGACCTGGACGCGAAGTTCCCTCAGGTGCCCGGAGATCGCGGTCAGGGGAACGCCCGCCTCGTACAACTCGGCCGCGACAGCCAGCTCTTGGGGGCTCGGGACCAGGAACTCGTCGTCCCGGTCCGGGATCCGCTCCAGGACGCCGAGCTCGATCGCCTCTCTGATCGCGTCCTCGTCGGGCTTGCCGCCGAAGGTGGCGTCCAGCTCCGCGCGGGAGATCCGGTCGGCCTCCTCGTCCGTCCACGGCCCGTCGACCTCGGCGACCAGACCCAGCACGCCGCCGAGCCCGCGCCCCGCGTCCCAGGCCTCCAACAACTCCTTGATCGAGGCCAGGGTGTAGCCGCGGTCGAGCAGGTCGGCGATCTGCCGGAGCCGCGCCAGATGGGTGTCCCCGTACACGTTGGACCTGCCGCGGCGCTCGGGGCGGGGGAGCAGACCGCGGTCCTGGTAGGCGCGGATCGTCCGGACCGTGGCACCGCTGTGGTGGGCGAGGTCCTCGATCCGGTACTCCACCGGGGATCCCTGCGCCGAAGGCGCCCCTTGTGCCGTCTGCTCCGCCACGCCCACTCCCAGCCGCTCGCTCCTGCCGCCCCCGATCGCGTTCCGCGTCGCGCTCTCACGCACGGGTCGGCCCGCCACGGATCGTACGGTCCCTACGCCGCCCGTACGCCCCTCAGGCGGGCGGCTCGAGCCGGGCTATCGCGCGCAGGGCCCTGGGCGCGATGCGGGACAGCGCGTGGGCGCCGCGCGCCTCGGGGGTGACGGGGACGACGGCCTCGTTGCGCACGACCGCCCGAAGGATCGCGTCCGCGACCTTCTCCGGAGGGTAGTTGCGCAGCCCGTACAGCCGGGAGGCCTTCTTCTGGCGGCGGCTCTGCTCCTCCTCGCCTACTCCCGCGAAGCGGGCGGTCGCCGTGATGTTGGTGTTCACGATCCCCGGGCAGATCGCGGAGACACCGATGCCCTGGCCGGCCAGCTCGGCGCGCAGGCACTCGCTCAGCATCAGCACGGCGGCCTTCGACGTGCTGTAGGCCGGCAGGGCGCGGGAGGGCTGGAAGGCGGCGGCGGAAGCGGTGTTGACGATGTGGCCGCCCTGGCCGCGCTCGGCCATCTGACCGCCGAAGATCCGGCAGCCGTGGATGACGCCCCAGAGATTGACGTCGAGGACCTTCTTCCAGTCCTCGCTGGTCGTCGCGAAGAACGAGCCCGAGAGGCCGATCCCCGCGTTGTTGACGAGGACGTCGACGACTCCGTACTCGCTCGCGACCTTCGCCGCGAGCTTCTCCATGGCCTGCTCGTCACTGACGTCGACGGTCTCCCCCCAGGCCTCCGGGGCGCCGATCAGCCGGGCCATCTCGGCCGTGCGGACCGCGCCCTCGCCGTCCCGGTCGACCGCGACGACCCGCGCGCCCGCCTCGGCGAAGGCGAAGGCGGTGGCCCGGCCGATACCGCTGGCCGCGCCCGTGACCAGGACCAACTGGCCGCCGAACCGTTCGGCGTACACGGGGTCGGCCGTGCTCTTCGCGGCCGTGACCGGGGCCTTGGCCGCCGGGTCCTCGTTCGCCCGCACGAAGTCGCCGATCCAGGCGGCCAGCTGGTCGGGCCTGGTGCGTGGGACCCAGTGCTTGGCCGGCAGCGAGCGTCGGGTCAGCTCGGGGACCCAGGTGGCGAGGTCGTCGTAGAGCCGCTCGGAGAGGAACGCGTCACCGGTGGGCGTGATCAGCTGCACGGGAGCGTGGGCGTAGGCGTCGGCGCGGGGCCGGCTCAGCCGCGGGCGGACGTTGTCCCGGTACAGCCAGGCGCCGTGCGCGGCGTCGTTCGGCAGCGACGGCGTCGGATACTCCCCGGCCGGGACCTTCTCGACCCGCTCCAGAAGCCTCGGCCACCGCTTGCCGAGCGGTCCGCGCCAGGCCAGCTCGGGCAGGACGGGGGTGTGCAGCATGTACACGTACCAGGACTTGGCGCCCTGGCCCAGGAGCTGGCCGACCCTGCGCGGGGTGGGCCTGGTCATGCGCTGCTTGATCCAGTGCCCGAAGTGGTCCAGGGAGGGGCCGGACATCGAGGTGAAGGAGGCGATGCGGCCTTCCGTTCGGGGCACGGTCACGAACTCCCAGGACTGCACCGAGCCCCAGTCGTGCCCGACCAGGTGCACCGGCCGGTCCGGGCTCACCGCGTCGGCGACGGCGAGGAAGTCGTCCGTCAGCTTCTCCAGGGTGAACCCGCCCCGCAGCGGGGTCGGCGCCGTGGACCGGCCGTGGCCCCGGACGTCGTACAGGACGACGTGGAACCGCTCGGCGAGCCGGTGGGCGACCTCCGACCAGACCTCCTTGGAGTCCGGGTACCCGTGCACCAGGAGGACCGTCGGACGGTCGGCGGCGCCCAGCTCGGCGACGCACAGTTCGATCCCGCCCGTCCGGACCCAGCGCTCCCGCGCCCCCGTCAGTCCCGCGCTCATACCGCCCCCTCCTCGTTCCAGCGCCGCACGTGCGGCAGGTCGTCGTCCAGCCAGAAGGCGCTCTGCTCCGGGTCCTTCGAGTCGGTGACCACAAGGATCTCCTCGAACTTCGCGCCCGTACCCCGGAAGCCGAGGTGCGGCTCGACCGCCCACAGCCCCGGCTGGGGCGGGTGGTCGGAGAACGTGTACGGCGACCAGAGCGGCGACCAGCCGTCGCGGTGGCCGTGGATCGCGTCGCTCGCGAGGCCCTTGAGCGACTGGGTGCCGAAGCCGAAGAGCGTCGGCGACCAGCGGCGCTCCCTGACCCGGTCGATCTTGTGGGCGATCACGCCGAAGGGGTACGCGCGGTGCCGGTTGGCGTAGCCCTGGCGGACCATGAGCCGGTCCACGTCCTCGTAGATCTCCCGCAGCGAGCGGCGCTCGCGGACCTCGGTCAGGATCAGCTCGCGGTGCGCCTTCAGATCGGTGAGCAGCTTGTCGTGGACCGGGTTGAGGCCCAGGCAGCCGGAGTAGCCGATGTCCGCGGTGTAGCCCTTGAAGACGGGCGCCATGTCGAGGATGAAGGGCATCCCCGCTTCGAGGCGCCGGTTCGTGGGGAAGAACTGCAGCGGGATCTTGAAGTCGACGAAGGCCGTGCGGTCGCCGAACCAGGCGAAGGGACGGTGGAACCAGTCCCGTACACCCCGCTCGTGCAGCCAGTCGCGCTGCATCTTCGCGGCCTCGCGCTCGGTCACACCCGGTCGCAACTGCGCCGCGACGGCTTCCGCGCACGCGTACGACAGGCGCTGCACTTCTCTGAACCCGCGCAGTTCCGCGGTCAGTTCGCTTGCCACTGCTGAGGTCATGCCACCCGTCCGTCCCGTGAACATACGTGTGCGCTACGTGCCCGTAACGTGACACTGATGAATGTGACAATGGCTGACGGCTGCGTCAAGGGGTGTGCAGGAGCCCCTGTGGAAAACCAGCCGCGCGGGACCCGGCGCCGGACCGGCGACGGGCCCGGCACGGGGTCGGCGAAAGACTTTGGTCTCGACTCCCCTACGGGCTTGTACGTCTGGAGTCGGATACGGATCGAGCCGTTGGGCTGACGACTGCTGTGGCGCACACCACTACCGTCGAAGCGTGACTGTGATCGCTACCGAAAGCCTCAGCAAGCGGTTCCCCCGGGTGACCGCTCTTGACCGGCTCTCCCTGGACATCGGGCCCGGTGTGACCGGACTTGTGGGTGCCAACGGAGCCGGCAAGTCCACGATGATCAAGATCCTGCTCGGTCTGTCCCCCGCCACGGAGGGTCGCGCCGAGGTCCTGGGTCTCGACGTCGCCACGTCCGGCGCGCAGATCCGCGAGCGCGTCGGCTACATGCCCGAGCACGACTGCCTCCCGCCGGACGTCTCGGCCACCGAGTTCGTCGTCCACATGGCGCGGATGTCCGGCCTGCCCGCCGACGCCGCCCGTGAGCGGACCGCCGACACCCTGCGCCACGTCGGCCTGTACGAGGAGCGCTACCGCCCGATCGGCGGCTACTCGACGGGCATGAAGCAGCGGGTGAAGCTCGCCCAGGCGCTGGTCCACGACCCGCAGCTGGTCCTCCTCGACGAGCCGACCAACGGCCTCGACCCGGTCGGCCGCGACGAGATGCTCGGCCTGATCCGCCGGGTCTGGACCGACTTCGGCATCTCCGTCCTCGTGACCTCCCACCTCCTCGGCGAGCTGGAGCGGACCTGCGACCACGTCGTCGTCATCGACGGCGGGACCCTGCTGCGCTCCAGCTCCACCAGTGACTTCACGCAGATCACCACGACCCTCGCGGTCGAGGTGACCGACTCCGACACCCACCCCGACGGCACGGCCGCGCTCCGCACGGCCCTCGCCGCGGCGGGGGTGACGCTCCACGCGAGCGAGGAGGAGGGACTGCCCGGCGCCGGCCACATCCTCCTCGTGGAGGCGGCGGGCGAGGAGACGTACGACCTGGTCCGCGACACGGTCGCCGACCTCGGCCTCGGCCTCGTCCGGATGGAACAGCGTCGCCACCACATCGCCGAGGTCTTCCGGCCCGACGCGCAGCCGCAGCAGCAGGAGGAGGTGTCGGCGCGATGAGCACCCCGGCCCCCGAGACCACGCAGATCCACAACATCGGGTACCGCAACTACGACGGCCCCCGCTTCGGCCGCGCCTACGCGCGCCGGGCGCTCTTCTCGCAGTCCCTGCGCGGCTCCTACGGACTCGGCCGCAGCGCCAAGTCCAAGGTGCTGCCGATGATCCTCTTCACCGTGATGTGCGTCCCGGCGCTGATCATCGTCGCCGTGGCGGTCACCATGAAGAGCAAGGACCTGCCGGTCGACTACACCCGGTACGCGATCATCATGCAGGCCGTGATCGGGCTCTTCCTGGCCTCCCAGGCCCCGCAGTCGGTCTCCAGGGACCTGCGCTTCAAGACCGTCCCGCTGTACTTCTCGCGCCCCATCGAGCGCGTCGACTACGTCCTTGCCAAGTACGGCGCGATGGCCTCCGCGCTCTTCATCCTGACCGCGATCCCGCTGCTGATCCTCTGGATCGGCTCCCTGCTCGCGAAGATGAACTTCGCCGACCAGACGGCGGAGTTCGGCCAGGGCCTCGCCTCCGTCGCCCTCCTCTCGGTGCTCTTCGGCGGCATCGGCCTGGTCATGGCCGCGCTCACCCCGCGCCGCGGCTTCGGCGTCGCCGCCGTCATCGCCACCCTCGTGATCTCCTACGGCGCCGTCTCGACGCTCCAGGGCATCGCCTACAGCACGGACAACGCCGACGCCATCCAGTGGCTCGGCCTGTTCTCCCCGATCACCCTGATCGACGGAGTGCAGACCGCCTTCCTCGGCGCGACCACCGCCTTCCCCGGAGGGGACGGGGTCGGACCCGGCGCCGGCGCCGGAGTCGTCTATCTGCTGGTCGTCCTCGCGCTCATCGCCGGTTCGTACGGAGTGCTGATGCGCCGCTACCGAAAGGTCGGGCTGTGACTGTCCTGAACATCGACCACGCCTCTCGGTGGTTCGGCAACGTCGTCGCCGTCAACGACGTGACGATGACGATCGGCCCCGGCGTCACCGGACTCCTCGGCCCCAACGGTGCCGGAAAGTCCACCCTCATCAACATGATGGGCGGCTTCCTCGCCCCCTCCACCGGCACCGTCACCCTCGACGGGCAGCCGATCTGGAAGAACGAGTCGGTCTACACGCAGATCGGCGTCGTCCCGGAGCGAGAGGCGATGTACGACTTCCTCACCGGCCGCGAATTCGTGCTCGCCAACGCCGAGTTGCACGGACTGGGTGCCAAGGAGGCCCAGCACGCGCTCGCCACGGTCGAGATGGAGTACGCGCAGGACCGGAAGATCGCCACGTACAGCAAGGGCATGCGGCAGCGCGTGAAGATGGCCTCGGCCCTCGTCCACGAGCCGTCCGTGCTGCTGCTCGACGAGCCGTTCAACGGCATGGACCCGCGCCAGCGCATGCAGTTGATGGATCTGCTGCGCCGGATGGGTGCGGCGGGGCGCACGGTGCTCTTCTCCTCGCACATCCTGGAGGAGGTCGAGCAGTTGGCCTCGCACATCGAGGTGATCGTCGCCGGCCGGCACGCGGCCTCGGGCGACTTCCGCAAGATCCGCCGGCTGATGACGGACCGGCCGCACCGCTACCTCGTCCGGTCCAGTGACGACCGGGCGCTCGCGGCGGCCCTCATCGCCGACCCCTCGACGGCCGGCATCGAGGTCGACCTCGCCGAAGGCGCCCTGCGCGTCCAGGCGGTGGACTTCGGACGGTTCACGGAGCTGCTGCCCCGGGTCGCCCGGGAGCAGGGCATCCGACTGCTGACGGTCTCGCCCTCGGACGAGTCCCTCGAATCGGTCTTCTCGTACCTCGTAGCGGCCTGAAAGGAGCCTGACCGATGTACAACCCCACAGTCGCCCGGCTCACCTACCGGGCCCTCCTCGGCCGCAGGCGGGCGCTGATCCTCTTCGCGCTGCCCGCCCTCCTGCTGCTGATCGCCGCCGCGGTACGGCTGTTCAACGGCGCCGACGACCAGGTCGCGGCCGATGTCCTCGGCGGTTTCGCGCTCGCCACGATGGTGCCGCTGATCGGCGTCATCGCCGGAACGGGCGCGATCGGACCGGAGATCGACGACGGCTCGATCGTCTATCTGCTCTCCAAGCCGGTGAAGCGGCCCTCGATCATCTTCACCAAGCTCATCGTGGCGATCGCCGTGACCATGGCCTTCTCGGCCGTTCCCACGTTCATCGCCGGCATGATCCTCAACGGCAACGGCCAGCAGGTGGCGGTCGCGTACACGGTCGCGGCGCTGGTCGCCTCCATCGCGTACAGCGCCCTCTTCCTCCTCCTGGGCACCGTCAGCCGGCACGCGGTGGTCATCGGCCTTGTCTACGCACTGGTCTGGGAGTCCCTGTTCGGCTCCCTGATCGACGGGGCGAAGACGCTCAGCGTGCAGCAGTGGTCGCTCGCGGTCGCCCAGAAGGTCAGCGGCGAGGGGCTCGTCACCTCGGACGTCGGCCTTCCGCTGGCCGTGTCGCTGCTGGCCGGCGTGACGGTCCTGGCGACCTGGTACGCGGGCCAGAAGCTGCGGACGCTGAAGCTGGCGGGCGAGGAGTAGTCGAGTCGAGGGGCCTCGGGAGGGGCCCCTCGGGCCGTCGCTCGCGGGAGGCTCAGACCTTGCGGTCCCTGGCCGCCAGGAGCCCGACTCCCAGGGCCGCCGCGCAGACGCACAGCACCAGGGCGATCGGCACGGTCCACGAACCGGTCGCCTGGTGCACCGCCCCCGCCGCCAGCGGTCCGGCGGCCGCCAGCAGGTAGCCGACGGTCTGGGCCATCCCCGAGAGCCGGGACGCCGTCACCGCGTCCCCCGCCCGGAGCACGATCAGGGTGAGGGCGAGACCGACCGCCCCGCCCTGCCCGACACCGAGGAGCGCGCTCCACAGCCAGGCGCCCTGCACGGGCGCGGCCAGCAGACCCGCGTACCCCGCCCCGACCAGCGTCGTGACGAGGACGACCAGCGGACGCTGGCTCCGCATCCGGCCGGCGAGCAGCGGCACCGCGAAGGCACCCGCCACCTGGGTCAGGTTGTTGAAGGCGAAGATCACGCCCGCCGTCGAACGGCTCATGCCGTGGTCCGTGAAGATCGTCGGCATCCAGGCGATCAGGACGTACGTCCAGAGGGACTGCAGGCCCATGAAGAGGGTCACCTGCCAGGCGAGCGCCGACCGCCAGACGCTCCGTGTCGAGGGCGCGGCGGTGGTGCGTGTCCCGTGTCCCGTACGACTCACCCGGCGCGTAGCGCCCTTGGCCATCAGGACCTGCGGCAGCCAGGCCGTCGCCGCGAGCGCCGCAAGCAGCGACCAGAACGCGAGCGACGCCTCCCAACTCCCGCCGAACGCCTCCTCCAACGGCACCGAGGCCGCCGCGACGACCGTGGCGCCCGCGATCATCGCGCCCGTGTAGAGCGAGGTCATCGACGCGGCCCGGTCGGGGAAGTCCCGCTTGATCAGGCCCGGCATCAGCACATTCAGCAGGGCGATCGCGGTACCGACCAGGACACCCCCGCCGTACAGCGCGTACACCGACGGCAGGACCCGTACGAGGATGCCGGCACCGAGCAGCACCAACGCCCCCATCAGCACCGCTTCGACGCCCAGGCGCCGCCCCAGCCACGGCGCGACGAGCGCGCCCGCGCCGAGGAAGAGCACCGGCACGGACGTCACCAGCGAACTGGCGGTCGACGACAGACCGAACTCCGCCGCGATCTCGCCCACCAGCGGCGCCACGCTCGCCAGGGCCGCCCGCATGTTGAGCGAGGCCAGCACGATCGCGGCCATCAGCAGAAGCGGGTGGGCGAGCCGCGCCCGTCCCCCCGCCGTCCCACGGCCTGTGGACGCTCCCTCCGCCCACCCGCCGCGGACGGAGCCGGCCTCGGCACTGGCCCTTACCGCGACGTCCCCGTCGGCGGCACCGGGCTTCACCGCGACGTCCGTGTCGGCCCCGGCACCGGCCCTCACCTCGACTCCCCCGTCAGCGCCGCCACCGTCTCCATCGGTACGCGCAGCAGCTCCCGCGCGCCCGCCTCAGCGGCCTCCGGGTCGCCCGACTCGATCGCCGTGACCAGCGCCTCGTGCGCGTCGATGTCGACCGGCGGCATCTCCCGGTCGCCGAGCGCCTCCACGAGGACCTCGTGCACCTGGGTCGAGAAGAACCGGTACACCTCCATGAAGGCCGCGTTGTGCGTGGCGGAGACGACGGCCAGGTGGAAGGCGAGGTCGGCGTCCGCGTCGCGGTCGCCCTCCTCGCGCAGCGTGGCGAGCGCGGCCCGCAGCCGCAGCAGGTCGTGTGTGTCCCGCCGTACCGCCGCCAGGCGCGCCGCCTCCGCCTCCAGGGCCACCCGCAGCTCCAGGACGTCGCGCGCGCCCGCGTGGCGCACGCCGCGCAGCACGGCCGCCGGGTCGGCGGTCGACCGCACGAAGGTGCCGTTGCCCTGGCGCGGCTCCAGGAGCCCCGCGTGGACCAGGACCCGGATCGCCTCGCGGACCGTGTTGCGGCCGACGCCCAGCTGCTCGGCGAGTTCGTGCTCGGTCGGGATGCGCTCACCGACCGGCCACTCGCCCGCCGCGAGCTGCTCGCGCAGCTGCTCGACGACCGAGTCCACCAGGGAGGTCCGCCCCGCCGCCTTCAGCGCCGCCATCACCACTCCGTTCACCTTCACCAGCCCAGTTGCCCGGTCATCCTACAAGTTATCCACCGACCGCACCGGCTCCCGGGGCCGCACCGCAGGCGCCGGACTACTGTGGGCCCGTACGGGACACGAACACCCTCACCACCCTCGGGAGTCAGTCATGTCAGACCGCTTCGACGTCGTCGTACTCGGAGCTGGCCCCGGCGGCTACGTCGCCGCCATCCGCGCAGCCCAGCTGGGCAAGCGGGTCGCGGTCGTCGAAGAGAAGTACTGGGGCGGTGTCTGCCTGAACGTCGGCTGCATCCCCACCAAGGCGCTGCTGCGCAACGCCGAACTCGCCCACATCTTCAACCACGAGGCCAAGACCTTCGGCATCAAGGTCGACGGCACGGTCTCCTTCGACTACGGCGAGGCGTTCCGCCGCAGCCGCACGGTCGCGGACGGCCGGGTCAAGGGCGTCCACTTCCTCATGAAGAAGAACGGGATCACGGAGTTCGACGGCCGGGGCACGTTCCTCGACGCGCACACGATGCAGGTCGCCAAGTCCGACGGCACCACGCAGACGATCACCTTCGACAACTGCATCATCGCCACCGGTGCCACCCCGCGGCTGCTGCCGGGCACCGCCCTCAGCGACCGCGTCGTCTCCTACGAGCAGCAGATCCTCGCCGAGGACGCCCCGAAGTCGATCGTCATCGCCGGCGCCGGCGCGATCGGCATCGAGTTCGCGTACGTGCTGAACAACTACGGGACCAAGGTCACCATCGTCGAGTTCCTCGACCGGATGGCCCCGCTGGAGGACGAGGAGGTGTCCAAGGAGCTCGCGAAGCAGTACCGCAAGCTCGGCATCGACGTCCTCACCTCCACCCGGGTCGACGCCATCGACGAGTCCGGCCCGCAGGTCCGCGTCACCGTCACCGCCAAGGACGGCACGCAGAAGGTCCTGGAGGCCGACAAGGTCCTGCAGGCCATCGGCTTCGCGCCGAACGTCTCCGGCTACGGCCTGGAGAACACCGGTGTCGCCCTCACCGAGCGCGGCGCGATCGACGTCGACGGCCGCTCCCGTACCTCCGTGCCGCACATCTACGCCATCGGTGACGTCACCGCGAAGCTGATGCTCGCGCACACCGCCGAGTCCATGGGTGTCATCGCCGCCGAGACCATCGCGGACGCCGAGACGATGGAACTCGACTACGTGATGATCCCGCGTGCGACGTACTGCCAGCCGCAGATCGCCAGCTTCGGCTACACCGAGGCGCAGGCGCGGGAGAAGGGCTACGACGTCAAGGTCGCCAAGTTCCCGTTCATGGCGAACGGCAAGGCGCACGGCCTCGGCGACTCGACCGGCTTCGTCAAGATCATCGCCGACGCCCAGTACGGCGAGATCATCGGTGCCCACCTGATCGGCCCCGATGTCACCGAGCTGCTGCCCGAGCTGACGCTGGCCCAGCAGTGGGACCTGACGGTCAATGAGGTCGCGCGGAACGTCCACGCCCACCCGACCCTGGGTGAGGCCGTGAAGGAAGCGATCCACGGTCTCGCGGGGCACATGATCAACTTCTGAGTGGTTTCTCCCGGCCCGGGGTGATAGGCACGGAATGTGCCGAGCGAACCCCTCCCCGCCGCCGTACCGGGTGGCGAACCGTCCCGACCGCTCAGGTCGTGGGTGCGTTCGTCACCCGGTACGCATCTGTGGCTGCTCGTCATCGCGATCACCAGCCTGGTCATCGCACTGTCCTCCGACGGCCTGGAGCACTACCTCCTCCACCGCAACAGCAGCAACCTCTACCAGCTCTCGCACCACCCGGTGCGGGCCCTGGTCGGCAGCGCGTTCTGGATCGCCGACCCGGCGGACTTCCTGCTGTACGCGGTGCTGTTCGAGGTCTTCCACGCGCCGGTCGAGCGCTGGCTCGGCACCCTGCGCTGGTTCGCCGTGGTCGCCACGGCGCACATCGCGGCGACGCTCATCAGCCAGAAGGTCGTCCTGGAGGCGATCCAGGACCACGACGTGCCGCGCAGCATGGCGCATGTCGTCGACATCGGGGTCAGCTACGGTCTTGCGGCCTCGATCGGCATCCTGACGTACCGGATCCCACGGCCGTGGCGGTGGTTCTACCTGGCGGGGGCGGTGGCCTTCTTCGCCGTGCCGCTGTGCACGAGTCATACGTACACGGATCTGGGGCACGCGATCTCGCTGGCCATCGGGCTCGCGTTCTGGCCTCTGACCAGGGGCGTCGGCCCGCGCGGTAAATCATTGGCCTACGAAGCTCCGCCGCCCGCACACTAGTTGTGCGGGAGACACCCGCCACGAGGCCGGGGAGGAGCACGACGATGACCGACACCAGTTCGAGCCGGAGTTCGAGTCCGTCGAGCTCCCTGCAGGGCGGCGCCCCCTAGCGCCGCCGGGGCGGCCGCTTCGAGCGCGCGGGTTCTCCGCGCGGGCCGCCCACCCGGAGGATTGGCCGAGTGGTAAGGCAGCGGCTTGCTAAGCCGTCGTCGGGGTCACCCCCGCGCGCGTTCGATCCGCGCATCCTCCGCGCAGCCCAACGACCCGCCCGCGCAGCCGCGACGACCCGCCATGGACGCCTACGTCGCGCTGTCGGACAGGCCCTGGCCCGCGAGCAGGCGCTCCAGGACCACCGCGATGCCGTCGTCCTCGTTCGAGGTCGTCACCTCGTCCGCGACCGCCTTCAGGTCGTCGTGCGCGTTCGCCATGGCCACGCCCCGCGCCGCCCAGCCGAACATCGGGATGTCGTTCGGCATGTCGCCGAAGGCGATCGTGTCCGCGGCCTTCACGCCGAGACGGCGGGCGGCGAGCGAGAGGCCGGTGGCCTTGCTCAGACCGAGCGGGAGGATCTCCACGATCCCCGGGCCCGCCATGACCACGTCCACCAGCCCGCCGGCCGTCTGCCGGGCGGCGCCCGCCAGCTCGTCGTCGGAGAGCGTCGGGTGCTGGATGTAGACCTTGTTCAGCGGCGCGGCCCAGAGCTCCGCCGGGTCCTCGAACGGGACGTACGGCAGCGGCCCTTCCTGCACCCGGTACCCGGGGCTGATCAGCACCTCGCCGTCCAGCCCGTCGCGGCTCGCGGCCAGCGCCAGCGGGCCCACCTCGGCCTCGATCTTCGACAGCGCCAGACCCGCGAGCTGCCGGTCCAGGGTCACCGAGGTCAGCAGCCGGTGCTCGCCCGCGTGGTAGACCTGCGCGCCCTGTCCGCACACCGCGAGGCCCTCGTAACCGAGGTCGTCGAGGATGTGCCGGGTCCAGGGGACGGCCCGGCCCGTGACCACGATGTGTGCGGCCCCCGCCGCCACCACGGCGGCGAGGGCGTCACGCGTACGGTCCGAGACCGACTCGTCGGCGCGCAGCAGCGTGCCGTCGAGGTCGGTCGCGACGAGCTTGTACGGGAACGGGCTCACGGGGCTCACTTGGAGATCGGCTCCAGGACCTCGCGGCCGCCCAGGTACGGCCTGAGCACCTCCGGCACGTGCACCGAGCCGTCCGGGAGCTGGTGGTTCTCCAGGATCGCCACGATCGTGCGGGGCACGGCGCACAGGGTGCCGTTGAGCGTGGCCAGCGGCTGGACGACCTTCTTGCCGCCGCGCTCGTCGCGCATCCGCACGGACAGGCGGCGGGCCTGGAAGCCGTCGCAGTTGGACGCGGAGGTCAGCTCGCGGTACTTGCCCTGCGTCGGGATCCACGCCTCGCAGTCGAACTTGCGCGAGGCGGAGGCGCCGAGGTCGCCGGTGGCCACGTCGATGACCTGGAAGGGCAGTTCGAGGCTGGTCAGCCACTGCTTCTCCCACTCCAGGAGCCGCTTGTGCTCGTTCTCGGCGTCCTCGGGAGCGACGTACGAGAACATCTCGACCTTGTCGAACTGGTGGACCCGGAAGATGCCCCGGGTGTCCTTGCCGTACGTGCCGGCCTCGCGGCGGAAGCACGGCGAGAAGCCGGCGTAGCGCAGCGGGAGCTTGTCGGCGTCGATGATCTCGTCCATGTGGTACGCGGCGAGGGGCACCTCGGACGTGCCGACGAGGTAGTAGTCGTCGCGCTCCAGGTGGTACACGTTCTCCGCGGCCTGGCCGAGGAAGCCGGTGCCCTCCATCGCGCGCGGGCGGACCAGCGCGGGCGTGAGCATGGGGATGAAGCCGGCCTCGGTCGCCTGCGCGATCGCCGCGTTGACGAGGGCCAGCTCCAGCAGGGCGCCGACGCCCGTGAGGTAGTAGAAGCGCGAGCCGGAGACCTTGGCGCCCCGCTCGACGTCGATGGCGCCCAGCGCCTCGCCCAGCTCCAGGTGGTCCTTGGGCTCGAAGCCCTCGGCCGCGAAGTCGCGGATGGTGCCGTGCGTCTCCAGGACGACGAAGTCCTCCTCGCCGCCGACCGGCACGTCCGTGTGGACGATGTTGCCGAGCTGGAGCAGGAGGGCGCGCGCGGTCTCGTCGGCCTCGTTCTGCTCCGCCTCGGCGGCCTTGACGTCGGTCTTGAGCTGCTCGGCCCGCTGCAGGAGCTCGGCGCGCTCCTCGGGGGAGGCCTTGGGGATCAGCTTGCCGAGCGCCTTCTGCTCGGAACGCAGTTCGTCGAAGCGGACGCCGGACGACCTGCGCCGCTCATCGGCGGAGAGCAGGGCGTCGACGAGTTCGACGTCCTCTCCACGGGCGCGCTGGGAGGCGCGAACACGGTCGGGGTCCTCACGGAGCAGGCGAAGGTCAATCACCCCACCAGGCTACCGGTGCGGGCTCGCGCCACCCCACCCGATATAGCCGTGCGTGTCGCTTTGCCCGAATTGCCGGTATTGGGAAATGCTCTCCCTATTCGTCAATAAACGGTACAGGGACCCCCGAAAAGGGGCGGATCGGTGTGCACTCCTTGACCGAACCGCCCTGTGGATCAAGGGACTTCCAGGGGACTCCTCCGGACTTCTCCACAGTCGGGGTGGGGCTCGCAGAGTTTTCCACAGGCTGTGCGGAACTTCTGTGGATGGTGAACGAATTCCTGGGCGTATTGATGATCAAACCTGCTGCGCACACTCGTCCGAGTGGGAATTCCTCGCTCTATAGAGTTGATCAATGGAACGAGGGTGACGCGGGCTGATCTGCGCCCTGTGGGTGAACGGATGCCGACTGGGGCGATTTGTCGACCTTGGCCGACCGCCGTATCGACTTGTCCCCAGGGTGGTCCGAGCGCCTGTGGATAACTCTGTGTGGGAGTCGAAAATATGCAGGTAGGACTAAAGGTCCGTGCCTGTGGAAGACCGCCCCCGGCAGTGGGGGCGGTGGGGCACGATCGGGTCAGGCCCGACCGTCCTGGGCCCTCGCCAGCCAATCGGAGGCCGCCATGAATTCCGCGTCCGACGTCCCACGCCGCAGCGCGGCCACATCACCCACCGCGATGCCCGCCCGCGGATACGAGCCGAGGAACCGCACCTTCGGGCAGATCCGCTTGAGCCCCATCAGCGCCTCGCCCACGCGCCGGTCCGAGATATGGCCCTCGGCGTCCACGGCGAAGCAGTAGTTCCCGATACCGGCCCCCGTCGGACGGGACTGGATCAGCATCAGGTTCACCCCGCGCACCGCGAACTCCTGAAGCAGCTCGAGGAGGGCACCCGGATGGTCATCACCCAGCCACAGCACCACCGACGTCTTGTCCGCCCCGGTCGGCGCCGAGGGCCGGGCCGGCCGGCCCACCAGGACGAACCGCGTCTCGGCGTTCTCCGCGTCGTGGATCTCCGTGACCAGGGCCTCCAGGCCGTACGTCGTCGCCGCGAACTCGCCCGCGAAGGCCGCGTCGAACCGACCCTCCTGCACCAGCCGCGCGCCGTCCGCGTTCGAGGCCGCCGACTCCCACAGGGCGTCCGGCAGATGAGCCCGCAGCCAGTTCCGCACCTGCGGCTGCGCCACCGGGTGCCCGGTGACCGTCTTGATCTCGGCGAGCGTCGTCCCCGGCCGCACGAGCAGCGCGAAGGCGATCGGCAGGAGCACCTCGCGGTAGATCATCAGCGGTTCGCCGGAGGCCAGCTCGTCCAGGGTCGCCGTGACCCCGCCCTCCACCGAGTTCTCGATCGGTACGAGAGCGGCGGCCGCCTCTCCGTTGCGCACCGCGTCCAGGGCGGCCGGGACGGAGACCATCGGGACGAGCTCCCGGGTCGCGGCCTCGGGCAGCGTACGCAGCGCGGCCTCCGTGAACGTGCCTTCGGGACCGAGATACGTATACCGGGTGGCTGACATACGGTCACCCTAATAGGCGCGGGCGTCCTCGGGTGCGCCGTCGCAGGAGGCCGGGCACCCCCGCCGAGACGGCCTCAGGACTCCAGAAGCCGCTGACCCACGTATTCGCCCTCCGCGGCCCCGCCTGGGACGGCGAAGAGACCGCTCGCCTCGTGCCGGACGAAGGGCGAGAGGGCGTCGCCCCGGTCGAGCTTGCGCTGCACGGGCACGAAGCCCCGGAGCGGATCCGCCTGCCAGCAGATGAAGAGCAACCCGGCGTCGGGTGTGCCGTCGGGGCCGATGCCGTCGTGGAAGGAGAAAGGACGCCGGAGCATCGCGGCCCCGCCGTTCTGTTCGGGGGCGGAGATCCGGGAGTGGGCGTTGTCCGGGATGACGAGCTTGCCGTCGGCGCCGGTCTTGTTCAGGTCGAGCTCGGTGGTCTCGCTCCCGCCCGTCAGAGGCGCGCCGTCGGACTTCCGCCGGCCGATGACCTTCTCCTGCTGGTCCAGCGGGAGCCGCTCCCAGTCGTCGAGCAGCATGCGAATCCGGCGGACGACGGCGTACGAACCGCCGGCCATCCACTCCTGCGCCCCCGAAGCCCCCTGGGGGACGAAGATCCGCCGGTCGAAGTCGGGTTCCGAGGGCTTCGGGTTGCCCGTGCCGTCGACCTGGCCCATGAGGTTGCGCGCGGTCATCGGCTTGGCGGTGGCGCCCGCGGAGCGGTTGAAGCCGTTCATCTGCCAACGGACCTTGGCGGCGGCCCCGGCGTCCTTCTGCAGGGCGCGCAGGGCGTGGAAGGCGACCAGGGCGTCGTCGGCGCCGATCTGCACCCAGAGATCGCCCTCGGAGCGCTGCGGGTCGAGCGCGTCGGAGGAGAAGGCGGGCAGCGCGTCGAGCTGCGTGGGGCGGCGGGCCGTGAGTCCCGTACGGCCGAAGAAGGAGTGGCCGAAACCGAAGGTGACCGTGAGGGAGGAGGGTCCGGCGTCGAGGGCGATGCCGGTGTCGTCGGCCGAGGGCTCGCCGGCCATCAGGGCCTTGGCCGTCGTCGACCAGCGGCGCAGCAGCGCGGCGGCTTCCTTGCGGCCCGCGCCCGGCGCGAGGTCGAAAGCGATCAGATGGCCACGTGACTGGAGAGGAGTAGTGATCCCCGCCTGATGTTTCCCGTGAAACAACGCCTCCGTCGCACCGACCGACGTCAGCGCGGTCGCGTCGCTCGCGCCGGAGGCCGAGGAGCCGGAGTCGGCGGCAGCCGCGTACACCCCGGCACCGCCGGCGGCACCGAGCGCGATGCCGGCCGCGCCCGCCGCGCCGACCGTGCCGAGGAGCCGCCGCCGGGAGATCTCAAGGTTGTCGTCGTTGCTCACGAGGCTCAGCCGATCTTCACGTTCTTGTCGATGGTGGTCTGGTCGATGTCGGAGGTGCGGACCGTGACCTGGATCTGCCACTCGCCGGCCATCGGGATCTGCACCCCACTGGCGCTCCAGTGACCGGCCTGGATGCGGTCGGGGACGACCGGCAGCGGGCCGATGCTCTTCGCCTTCAGGGTGAAGGCGACCTTGAGCTCGGGAACGTCCAGCGGGCGGGAGTCAGGGCCGTCGATGAAGACGTGCAGCGCGTTGGCGCCCGTCCGCCCGGGGTCGAGGCTGAGACGTACGGTCCCCTTGCCGTTGACGCCCCCGGTGTCGAACGGCAGCCGGACGTCCACGGGCCGCTCGGGCACGGCGGTCGAACCGGACGCGGACTGCGAACGCCCCGCCTCCTCCTGCGTGCGGCCGGGTTCGGTCGAGGTCAGGACCGTCGTCACGGCGAGCAGGACCACGGCGACCACGGCCTCGGTCATTACGGAACGGCGCAGACCGGTCCGCTCGGGGTCGGCGTCGCGGTCCCGCTTCGTGCGCGCGGTGGCGACGGCCACCCGCTGCCGGGCGAGCTGAGCGGCCCGCACGGGGTCGATCTCGGCGTCCGCGTCCGGGGACTTCTGGGGTTCCTCGGCCGTCTCGGCCGTCTCGTCGGTCTCACCCGCGTCAGCTGCCTCAGCCACCCCGTCTGTCTCGTCAGCCTCGTCGCCCTCGGCAGCCTCGTCGGTCTCAGCCGTTGCGGCCGTCTCCGAGGTCTCCGCCGGTGCTCCCAGGCGCTGGGTCCAGCGGCGGGATATCCAGGCGATGCCCAGCAGGACGGCCACGAGGCCGATCTTGACCAGGAGGAGCTGTCCGTACGACGTGCCCGTCAGGGCGGACCAGGAACCGACCTGCCGCCAGGACTGGTACAGCCCGGTCGCCGCCAGGACGACGACGGAGCCGAAGGCGATCTTCGAGAAGCGTTCCACGGCGGCCCGCTCGATGCCGGGTGCTCGGTACAGCGCGACGAGCAGCGTGGTGAGGCCGCCCAGCCAGGCGGCCACCGCCAGCAGGTGCAGGAGGTCGACGGGCATCGCGATCCCCGGCTGGATGCCGGTGGAGGCGTGCTCGGCGAGGGCCCAGGTGCCCGCGATACCGGCGGCCACGACCGTGCCGCCGATCGCGAGCCCGAAGGTGAGGTCCTTCTTCTCCTTGGGGTCCGTCCGCTTGGTGTACGCCCCGAAGAGCACGGCGACGAAGAGCGCGGCCGCGCCGAGCAGCATCAGCCGGGAGACGAGCGCGGCACCGGTCTTCGTCTCCAGGACGGCCTTGAGCCCGCCGAGGTCGAAGGCGTCGCCGAGTTCGCCGGAGCCGGTGTACGGGTTGCGCAGCAGCAGCATCACCAGCGTGGCCGCGGTGAGCGTGAGCCAGCCCCGGACAACGAGCCGCTGGATCGGCCGGACGCTCGCTCCGCGCGGCCAGCAGGCGAGGACGAAGGCGCTGCCGCCGACGAGGACGGTGAAGGCCGCGTACGAGAGATAGCGGGCGATGCCGTAGAGCGCGCCGACCACACCGCCGCCGGCGTTCTGCTCGGGGAGGGCGACAGAGGTCTCCGACGGGGCGCCGACGGAGAAGGTGAAGGCGCCGGCGATGGGGTGGCTGTCGGCCGAAACGGCCTGCCAGGCCACGGTGTACGTACCTTCGGGCAATCCGGAGCGGAGGCCGACCCCGTACCGGACGATGTTGCCGCTGCACAGGTCGCGGAGTTCCCCGGTGTCGACCCGGTTCCCGGCGGGGTCGAGGACCCGGATCGAGTCGCCGCCCATGGCGACCTGCTCCGAGAAGGTGAGGTTGACCTCCTTGGGGGCGGTGGCGACCACCGCCCCGTCCTGCGGGTCGCTGCCGGTCAGCGCGGCGTGCGCGGACGCGGGGGCGGCGCCGGCGAGCAGCACGCCGAGGAGGGCGGCGGCGACGAGCAGCAGCCGGGCCAGGGCGGTTCCGAGGCGCGGGGCGGTGGTGGTGGGCATGTGTGTGTCAGTCCCTCAAGTAGCTCAGTGCTGCTTCGGGTTGTGGGTGGCGGCCTCGACGGGAAGGTCGACCTTGATCGGGTCGGCCTTCTCGAAGTGCAGCTCGATGCTGACCTTGTCGCCCTGCTTCGGCTTGGTCTTCAGCCCCATGAACATGATGTGGTTGCCGCCACGTTCGAGGTCGAGTTCGCCGTTCGCGGGGATGTCGAAGGACTTCACCTGCTGCATCTTCTGGTTCTTCGTCTCGTGGATCTGGACGTCGTCGGAGAGGGAACTCGTCACGGAGGTGAGCTTGTCGGCGGTGCCGCTCTCGTTCTTGATGGTCAGGAAGCCGCCGGCCATGTCCATCACGGGCTGCGGCATGAACGCGCCGCTGACCTTCAGTTCGGGCTTGCCGTCGGACCCGGCGGCTCCCGAGGAGCTGTCGGAGGAGCATCCGGACAGCGTCAGGGCGGCCGTCAGGGCGACGACGGCGGTGGTGGACAGGACGGTGGTGCGGCGGTTCACGGGTTCTCCCCCTTGATGAGCTTCGGCAGATCCTTGGCGTAGTCGTCGACGGTCGTGTCCTCGCCGTAAAGGACATAGCCCTGGTCGGTCGTGGGCGAGAACGCGATCACCTGCGCTCCGTGCATGGAGACGACCGAGCCGTCCTTCTCCTTCTTCGCCGGATCGATGCCGATGCCGATCTGGCGGGCGCCGGCCTGGATCGTGGCGAAGTCGCCGGTGAGGCCGATGAAGGACGGGTCCCCGGCGGCGGGCAGCCACTTGGCCAGCTCGGCCGCGGTGTCCCGCTCGGGGTCGGTGGTGACGAAGACGACCTGGAGCTTGTCCTGGTCGGCCTTGGGGAGCTGCTTCTTCGCGATGGCGATGTTGCTCATCGTCAGCGGGCAGACGTCGGGGCAGTGCGTGTAGCCGAAGTAGATCAGCGTCGGCTTGCCCTTGGTCTGCGCGCGGAGGTCGAACTTCTGGCCCTTGGTGTCCGTGAGGACGAGGTCGGGCTTGGTGAAGGGGCGGTCGAGGACAGTGGCCGCCTTGTCGCTGCCGCTGCCGCCTTCGGCGGAGATCTCGGCGACGGCTCCGCTGCCGGAACCGCCGGCCTTGTCCTCTCCGCCGCCGAGGCCGACCGCGACCGTCACCGCGAGGGCGGCGACGACCGCGACGGCGGCGAGGATCAGGGGTGCGCGTCGGCTGGGCCTGGCCCGCTCGTCGGTGGCCGGCTCGGCCGCTTCTTTCTGGACTGACATGGAACGTGCTCTCTCGTGTCTCGCGTGTGTCGCGTGTCCGTGGGGTGTTCTGACTCGGTGTTCTGAGTCTTCGGCGCTCTCGGCGCGCGGGGTGGTCAGGCCGAGCGGCGACGGCCGGCGAGCAGACCGAAGGCGACACCGGCGACACCGATGAGGATGCCGACGACGCCGAGCACGCGCGCGGTGGTGTCACTGCTGTCGGACGCGGACGCGGCGGACTCGGTGTGCCCCTTGCCGTCCTCGGCCTTGGCGTCGTGGCCGGCCTTGTCGTGGGCCTTGTCGTCGGCCTTCGCGTCCGTCGTCGCACCGCCGCCGTGGTGGTCGTCCTTGGCGGCGGAGAGCTTCAGGACGGGAGCGGGGTGCTCGGGCTCGGCGGCGCCCTCCTTCGGCTCCTCGATCCAGCGGACGACCTCGTTGTTGTCATAGGTCTGGATGGCCTTGATGACGAGCTGGTCGGCGTCCTCCGGCAGCTGGCCGAGGGAGAGCGGGAACTGCTGGAACTGGCCGGGGCCGATCTTCGCGCCGCCCTCGGCGGTCCAGGTGACCTTGGTGACGGCCTGCTTGATCGTCTTGCCGTGCAGCTCCAGCGGCTTGGCGAGGTCCGACTTGGTGACGTCGGCCTTCCAGCCGGGGACGGGCTGCGGCATCACCGAGGCGAGCGGGTGGTCGGCCGGGAAGTTCACCTCGACCTTGATGGTGGAGGCGTTGTCGCGCTCGTTGGGGACCTTGACGTTGACGGTCGCGTAGCCACCCTTCGCCGCCTCGCCCTGCGGCTGCACGCCGACATGCGCGAAGGCGGTGCCGGAGAGCAGCACGACGGAGGAGAGGGCGATGCCGCCGGCGACGGCGATACGGGAAACGTTCATGGCAGAAGACACTCCAGCTCTGGAGAGGGGTCAGGGTTCCGGCACGCCGACGCCCGGCAGCTTGCGAATCCAGGTACGTGCGGGTGCTGGTGGTGCGGGGCGCGGGGCCGGCGTACGGACGACGGACGTACGGACGACAGGGCTACGGACGACGGAGGTACGGACGTGCGGACGTAGGGGCGGACGGAGGTGCGTACGCGGGTGTGAGTACGGGAGTACGCACGGGTGTCGGTGGTACGCGAGTCGGTCCTACGGATGCAGGTCGTACGGATGCGGTCGTACGGATGCCGGTCGTGCCGAACGGTTGGATCCGGGTACGGCCCCGGTCCCGCCATTGGCCCAGGCCTGTGCCGCCCTTGCCGCCTGCACGGTCCGCGAACGGCGGAGATTCCGCCGCTGACGAGTCGTCCGCGTCAGGCCGCGAGGACGAGGCCGGAGGCCGGCGGCCCGCGCCGGACGACCGTGTGCTGGAGTGCCTCGGCGCCGGTCGGCGGCGAGACGTCGTGGCCGGTCCGGGCGGGCCGGCGCGGCTCGGCGGCCGGCAGCCCGGGAAGACCGGAGAGCAGAGCCCGCGCGAGCGTCAGCGCGGCGCGCAGGGAGCGTACGAGGGCGCATTCGGCGAGCTCGGTCGCCCCGTGCGCGGAGAGCCGGGCGAGCCGGCGGAGAGCCAGGTCGCTGCGGCGCAGCAGCCAGCCGGTGGCGAGCGCCGCCAGCAGGTGGCCGAGCACCATCGGCAGACTGGGCAGGAGTTCGCCCCCCTGCGCGGCCGTGCCGGTCGCAAGCTGGGCGACGTGGCCGGGATGCGCGTGGGTGGCGGTGGCCGCCGGGCCGAGACCCGCGTCGGCGACGATCCGGGCGGCGTCGGCGGGGCTCAGGGAGCTCGCCGCGGGGCCGCAGACGATCTTCGCGGCCATCCGGATCAGCGCCTCGTCCGTGGCCGGTCCCAGGGAGCCGGCCGTGAGAGGCCGCTGCCCGAGCCCGAACAGGACGTGCAGCCCGAGCTGTCCGCCGGCCAGGGCCGCGACGATGACCGGCAGCGAGCGTTCCCGCCCGGCGAAGAGCACGGTGACACCGAAGATGAAGAGGAATCCGGCGACGAGCGTCCACAGGGCGATCCCCGCACATGCGGCGATCGCGTGCCCGAGGCCGGACAGCACGACGCAGACCGCGGTGAACACCGCGGCCCTCAGCAGTCGTGGCGCGAGCGCGGGGGCAGACATGGCGGGAGTCATCATCGCACCAGGCCCCCACCCGCCATGCGGCAGGTCCGTAAGATCGCTTTTCGGCCCGTTCGGGCGCGACATACACCGGTGCGCGGTGTGCACACATCCGCCGAACGAGCCCTCTTCTGCCTCGCGGGGGCTTACGGACCGCTCGACGCGGCAATAGGTATCGGTATGTCGCGCCGCAGCATGTCGAGCCGCAGCCAGGAGGCTGAAGCATGAGCATCTGGTGGTCCCTCCATTTGAGGCGCGAGGCTGCGAGCGTCCCGCTCGCCCGGCGGCTGCTGCTCGGCACGATGGAGACGGCCGGGGTCGACCCCGATGTCTCCTACGACCTGTCGGTGGCCCTGACCGAGGCGTGTGCCAACGCCGTCGAGCACGGCGGAGACACCGGTTCCGGCCCGGCGTCGGAGGCGTACCGGGTCACGGCCTATCTGGACGGCGAGACCTGTCGTATCGAGGTGGCGGACGCGGGACCGGGCTTCGCCGGTGTGGCGCGCCCTGCTGCCGCCGTCCCTTCGGACGCGGAGAGCGGGCGCGGGCTGCGGCTGATCGAGGAGCTCGCGGACCACGTCCACTTCGGCCGTACGGGCCGGGGCGGGGCGCTGGTCAGCTTCGACAAGATCGTGAAGTGGCGCGCGGACGCGCCGCTGGCGCTGACCTGAAGCGCTGCGCGTACGTTTCGGACGCGCATACGTGCAGCGGAGTACGTAGATGTAGACGTGCGGCCGCGTAGACGCGCAGGCGCGTAGACATGCAGACATGCAGGCGTGCACGCGCGCACGCGGGTACGGGAAAGGCCCCCGCCGACCGTCGTCGGTGGGGGCCCTTCGCGTGGTGCGTCGTGCGCGAGCGTTCCGGCTCAGCCCTTCAGGCCGGCCATCCACGCCTCGACCTCGTCGGAGCGGCGCGGCAGGGAGTCGGAGAGGTTCCGGTTGCCGTCCTCGGTGACGAGGATGTCGTCCTCGATCCGGACGCCGATGCCCCGGTACTCCTCCGGCACGCTCAGGTCGTCGGCCTGGAAGTAGAGCCCCGGCTCGACGGTCAGGCACATGCCCGGCTCGAGCGTCGTGTCGACGTAGGCCTCGGTGCGCGCGGCGGCGCAGTCGTGGACGTCCATGCCGAGCATGTGGCCGGTGCCGTGCAGGGTCCAGCGGCGCTGGAGGGCGAGCTCGAGGACGCGGTCCACCGGGCCCTCGACGAGGCCCCACTCGACGAGCTTCTCGGCGAGCACGCGCTGGGCGGCGTCGTGGAAGTCGCGGTAGGCGGCACCCGGCTTGACCGCCGCGATGCCCGCCTCCTGCGCCTCGTACACGGCGTCGTAGATCTTGCGCTGGACGTCGGTGTAGCGGCCGTTGATCGGCAGCGTGCGGGTCACGTCGGCGGTGTACAGCTCGGTGGTCTCGACGCCGGCGTCGAGCAGCAGCAGGTCACCGGAGCGCACGGCGCCGTTGTTGCGCACCCAGTGGAGGGTGGTGGCGTGCGGTCCCGCGGCGCAGATGGAGCCGTAGCCGACGTCGTTGCCCTCGACGCGGGCGCGCAGGAAGAACGTGCCCTCGATGTAGCGCTCGCTGGTCGCCTCGGCCTTGTCGAGGACCTTGACGACGTCCTCGAAGCCGCGGGCGGTCGAGTCGCAGGCCTTCTGCAGTTCGGCGATCTCGAACTCGTCCTTGACGAGCCGGGCCTCGGAGAGGAAGACGCGCAGCTCTTCGTCGCGCTCGGCGGTGACCTTGTCGGTCAGCGCGGCCTCGATGCCGGCGTCGTGACCGCGCACGGCGCGGACCGGTCCGGTGGCCTCCTTGAGGGCGGCGGCCAGCTCGCGGACGTCCTTGGCGGGGATGCCGAGGAGCTGCTCGGCCTCGGTGAGGGAGTGCCGGCGGCCGACCCACAGCTCGCCCTGGCCGTCGAGCCAGAACTCGCCGTTCTCGCGGTTGGAGCGCGGCAGCAGGTAGATCGTCGCCTGGTGGCCGGCCTTCGTGGGCTCCAGGACGAGGACGCCGTCCTCGGTCTGGTCGCCGGTGAGGTAGGCGTACTCGGTCGAGGCGCGAAAGCTGTACTCGGTGTCGTTCGAGCGCGTCTTCAGGTTGCCCGCGGGGATCACCAGGCGCTCGCCGGGGAAGCGCGCGGACAGCGCGGCGCGACGGGCGGCGGTGTGCGCGGCCTGGGCGATCGGCCGCAGGTCGTGCAGCTCGGTGTCGGCCCAGCCGGACTTCATGTTCTCGGCGAGCTCGTCGGACACGCCCTGGTAAAGGCCGTTCTTGCGCTGCTTGATCGGCTCTTCGGTCTCGTCCGGGGTTTCCGGGGTGAGCTCGTCTGCCACGGGGGGTCTCCTTCGGTACGACGCTGAACCCAGTCCATCGTACGGTCGTACGGGAAAAGGCCCAGGGCCGGAAGACCCGTCAGCGCAGCGTCACGCACAGCTCACGCGAAGCGGTCGAAGTGCCAGAAGCATCTGGAATGTCCGCACTGCCTGCGGTGTGTGAGATGGTCCCGTCTCACTCGAAGCGGGCCGCGAGCAGGACCACGTCCTCTCCGTCGACATCCACACCCACGGCAGCGTCGCCGCCACCGCCCGGTCCCTCGGGCAGCAGCGTGCGCAGGATGTGGTCGGCGACGGCTCCGGGGTCCGTACGGTCCGCCTTCGGGACGCTCGCCGCGGCGGCGTGCAGCCGGGCGAAGGCCCGGTCCATGGGGTCGCCGGTCCGGCGGAGCAGCCCGTCGGTGTAGAGCAGCACCGTTTCTCCGGGGGCGGGAGCGATCTCGACGCTCGGTGCCTCCCAGCAGGCGAGCATGCCGAGCGGCGCCGACAGCGAGGTCTCGACGAACTCGGTCCGGTGCTCGCCGATGATCAGCGGCGGCGTGTGGCCCGCCCCGGCGAGGACGAGCTTGCGCTGCTTGGGCTCGGAGTACGCGAAGAGCGCCGTGGCCGAGCGGGCCGGCTCGGTGAGCCGGAGCAGGAGTTCCAGGTCGGACAGGACGGCGACCGGGTCCTCGCCCTCCATGACCGCGTACGCCCGCAGGGAGGCGCGGAGCCGGCCCATCGCGGCGAGCGCGCTCGGGCCGGTCCCGGAGACGGAGCCGACGGCGAGGCCCAGGGCGCCCTCGGGCAGCGGCAGGGCGTCGTACCAGTCGCCACCGCCCTGGGGGCCGGTGCGGTGGCGGGCGGCGAGCTGGACGCCGGGTACGCGGGGGAGGCGGCTGGGCAGCAACTCCTCGGCGACGGTGGCGACCTGGACGCGGGCGCGCTCGAGATCCAGGAGACGGGCGAGGTGCTCGGTGGCGTAGCGCCCGTAGAGACCGACGAGATCGCGCTGGCGCTCGACGGGTTCGGCGGGCTCGTCGTAGAGCCAGACGACGGCCCCGAGCTTGCCGGCGGCCTCGGTGGCGAGGGGCAGCGCGTAGCTGGCGGCGTACCCGAGCCGTGCGGCGACCTCGCGGTGACGCGGGTCGAGCTCGGGCTCGCTGAGCAGGTCGGGGACGGCGATGGGGTCGGGGATGGCAGCGGTACCGGCGAGGGTGCCGGGGCGGGCCTCGGTGGAGCCGGGGGTGCTCAGTGGGTCGGCGGGGGCGCCCGGCGACCTCGACCCGGTCGGTGGCCCGGTCCGCGACCCGGCCGGTGACCCGGTCGGTTCCGGGAGGCCGTCGAGGATGCGGCCGTAGGAGGTGACGCTGCGCGGAACCGTCTCGATCGTGCCGAGCTCGGCGTGGGCGAGCCCGAGCCCGATGGTGGACGCGGGGCCGCGTCCGTCGGCCGGCTCGAAGACCGCCATGCCGCGGCGCGCGCCGACGAGGGCGGCTCCGGCGCGCAGCACCTCGCGCAGTGCTTCGTCGAGCGAACCGGTCTTGATCAGGCGTTCGGTGAGTTCGTGGAGCGTGGTGAGGTCGGAGACCCAGCCGGCCAGCCGGTCCTGGATCAGCGCGCCGGGGATGCCCGGAAGAGCCGCCGCGGAGGGGTTCACGGGCGCGGCGGGCGCGGTAGTGTGCGCGGGCGAGGGAACCGTGGAATCGATTCCAGCCACTTTCGGCAGGTGTGGGGCGCTCATGTCGGACGGCTTTCCGACGGGTGCGTTTCGCTCAATAGCATCGCAAACCCCCATGTCAATCTGCGCCGCTAGCAATGCATCCACATGTACACGCACAAGAGGAGCGATGTCCAGCATTGTCCCCACGGGACTTGTGGTGTCCGTGGGGTTTGGCAGAAGGGTTGAAGTGCAGGCCAAGTTGGCTGAAAATTGCCCCCTCGGTGCACCATTTGCGGTCGACTGGCGTCGTTTGAAAGCGCGTTGATTTGAACGTGATGGGTACGTAATCGGTGATGGCCAGGGGCAGTTGGAACAGCCCCGGAACCTGGCAGGGTGCCTGGGCGTCCTCACCGCCGCAGGCCGCGCCCCCTCTAGTGGACGACGAGCCTCAGCTCGGCCCCTCCCGCCCCACCGCACGGGGCGGTGACCCGCCGACCTTGTACGCGCTGCTACGCACGGTGAAGTGATCTGCACATGGTGTGATGTGGATTCGGCGTTCAACGGAAAGGAACGAGCGCTCATGCGCGAGATCCTCGGAAGGCGACGCAGGTTCCGGCTTCGGCGCAGGGAAAGGACCGTCCAGCTCGACGCGGCGCTCGTCTGCGCCACCGAGTGGGGCTGGCCCGTCCTGCCGGGTGTCGGGCTCAAGGCGACGACCCGCACGTCCAGAGGGGCCGGCTGCGCCTGCCCCGACCCCGGGTGTGTCGTCCCCGGCGCGCACCCCTTCGACCCCGGACTGCTCGCGGCCACCACCGACGAGCGCATGATCCGCTGGTGGTGGACCCGGCGCCCGGACGCCCCGGTCGTCCTGGCCACCGGAGGTGGCGCGCCCTGCGCGGTCAGCCTCCCGGCGGTCGCGGGGGCGCGCGCCCTGGCCGCCCTCGACGCGATGGGCATGCGGCTCGGTCCGGTGGTGGCGACGCCCACGCGCTGGTCGCTGCTGGTCGCGCCGTACGGGCTCGAACAGCTCGGCGACCTGCTGTACGCGAAGGACAGCGTGCCCAGTTCGCTGCGGTTCCACGGAGACGGCGGCTATCTGCTGCTGCCTCCGTCGGTCGCGGGGACGGGCCAGGTGCGCTGGGAGCGCGCCCCGCTGGAAGGATCGGCCCGGCCCTGGCTGCCGGACGTCGAGGCGGTCGTGGACGCCCTGGTCGAGGCCGGCACGGGCGCGCCCGGGGGCGGCAGCAGACTCTCCTACTGACGGGGCGCCGGGGCGTTCGGCCTCACCCATACGGGTGTGAGGCCGCCCGACTTGTCAGGGAAACGGGCGCGCGGCGCACGATGCGCCGCCGGTCCGCCGATATCTTCGGCGGACCGTTCACGAAGCGTCGTAGCCAGCCGGGCAGGTGGGTCCCATGAATCTCCGCATGATCGGGCTCGGGGCCGTCGTGGCGTGTGCCACGCTCCTGCCGCTCGTGGCCCTCGCGGGCCCGGCGTCCGGCCCCGGGCGCGACGGTGACTCCAAGCCGCGGGCGGACGGTGGCGCGGGCGGGCGTGCGGACGGCGGTCTGCTGCCGGGCCTCGGCGTCGGCGGGTCGGGGGCCGGGGCGGAGCGGGGGCGGCAGGCGGGATCGGACTCCGGCGCGGACTCCGGCACGGCGCGCGGTTCGGACCCCGGCGCCGCGGGCCCCGGCGCGGACCGCGGCGCGGCACCCGGTTCGGCATCGGGCGCGGAGGCGGGTGCGGAAGCCGGTGTGCGGGACGGATCGGGGGGCGCACGGGACTCCGCGCCCCCGAGCGCGCTCCTGGGCGCCCCCGGGGCTTCCTCCCCGGTTCCCGCCCGCAGCGCGCACTGTGGCCCGGAACTGACCTCTCCCGACGGGATCGAGGCGCAGACCTGTGTGCTCACGGAGGGCCCCGACACCTGGGGACGTACGTACTACCGCAACGCCGGCGGCCAGCGGCTCGACGCGGTACTCACCCTGATGGGGCCTGCCGGGCGGACCGTACAAGTGCGATGTGCCGTTGTCGCGCGTGATGAACCGGGGGTGTGCGAGACGCCCAGGGAGCGTGCGCGGGGCGCGGTCTCGGCATATTCGGCCGTCGCGGAATTCGCGGGTGCGGGAGAGGGATCAAGCACGCCTCTGCTGCTCCGAGCCGGGAGCAACACGGCCGGTGCGGGCGGAAGTTGAGATTCCGGATAACTCCGTCCGGGCATGAGAAGACCCGATCGCTGGCGACGGGGGATGCACCAGCGACCGGGCTTCTAGAACGGTAACAAGAGATCTGCGGTTCGCAAATTCGATCTCGGTTATTCGGACAGGGATTTACCTGACCGCACAGGGAGTTGTGGCGGATGTCACCGACTGGTCGGTCTGTCAGTTCACACCGTCACCGCACGCACCACGCCTATCAGCTGAGCGTGACCTGGCGGTTGGTGAGGCCGCCGCGCGCCCGCCGCTCCTCGGGGGTGAGCGGGGCGTCGGAGGCCAGCGCCGCGGCCAGCCGCTCGGCGAACTCGGCCGCGGGCTTCTCGCAGTCCTCGGCGCTCATCGACGTCGGCAGGTCCCAGACGGGGACCATGAGGCCGTGGGCCCGGAAGGAGCCGACGAGCCGGGTGTTCTCGCCCAGGGAGGACGTGCCGGCGGCCTGGAGCCGGGCGAGCGCGTCGAGGAGCTTCTCCTCGGGGTGCGGCATGACCCAGCGCAGGTGGTTCTTGTCCGGGGTCTCGCACCAGTACGAGGAATCCACGCCGGTCAGCTTGACCGTGGGGATCGCGGCGGCGTTGGCGCGCTCCAGGGAGGCGGTGACCTCGGGGTTGGAGTTGTCGGCGGACTCCGGAATCCAGAATTCGAAGCCCGTGTGCACGACCGGCGAGAAATCGCTGTTCGGGTCGAGCAGATCCTGCAGGCGCGGCCCTTCGGCCGGTACGCGGCGCGGGGTGACCGGGGAGCCCGGCTCCGTCTCCAGGGCGCGCAGCAGCGTGTCGGCGAGGTCGCGGGCGAGGTCGCCGGAGGAGGAGTCGTTCTGGAGGGCGAGGAGGACGGAGCCGTCGTCGCGGCGGAGTGCGGGCCATGCCATGGGCAGCACGGTCGCGAGCGTCACGGACGGGACGCCCTCGGGGAGGCCGTCCTTCAGCGTGAGCGGGACGGTGGCGGCGGGCACCAGCTCGCGCAGCGCGACCCAGTCGCACTCGCCGGGCAGCCCCTCGAAGGGACGCTGGACCAGCTCGGTCACGGCGTGCGCGGCGGCGCGGCCGTGGCACGCCTTGTAGCGGCGGCCCGACCCGCAGGGGCACGGCTCGCGCGCACCGACGACCGGGATCTCCCCGTTCGTGACCTGTGCCTTGGCGGCCTTCGTCTGGGGGCGCTTCTTGGCCATGGTGTGGCTTCTCCCGATCGCGGCAGTGCTGTGGTGCAGGGCCGCACGTGGTGCACGGCTCTGTGTCGGGCGAGCCTAGCCGTACGGGAGTGCCGAGGGGCTCAAGCGGGGACGTTCCCCGCCCGGAGCGCGGTTCGCGCGCCGGGGGCGCGGTCCCCGTGCCGGGGGGCGCCGTCCCCGTGTCGAACGGGGCGCGCCGGGGCGGTCGTCCGGTCGGGGATCGAGGCGCACGCTGTCGCCCCGATCCGGGGTGGTCTCAATCCAGGTCTTCGTACGCGTCCAGGAACTCGAAGCCCGAGCCGCCGCCGACCCGCGCGGCGAAGTCCTCGCGGCGATGGCCCTCGGTGACCAGCACCCAGACCGTCACCTCGCCCGACGCACTGTCGCGCACGCCCCAGTCCTGGGCCAGGGCGCTGATGATGTTCAGCCCACGACCACCGCGCGCGGTGACCGAGGGCGTCGACGGAACGGGCCGGGTCGGACCACCGCCGTCCGTCACCTCCACCGTCAGCCCACCGGACGGATCGACGCGCCAGGCCGCGCGGACGTCTCCGTCGCCCACGTCGGCGCGCCCCAGCGGCCTGCCGTGCCGGCAGGCATTGCTGAGCAGTTCGGAAAGGATCAGTACCGCGTCGTCGACGACCGACTCGGACATCCCGCTGCGGATCAACTGCTCCCGCATACGGTGTCTCGCTTCACCCACGCCCGCAGGGCCATGGGGTACGGCCATGCTCGACGACGTGGGCACCTCCTGTGCCACCACCAACGCCACCCCCGAGACCTCCTTTGCCCCACGCCACGGTGTGGATGCCCCAATGGCCTGGACCGGAAACCGCCCCATGAGCGTGCGGTGACGCACTCGTGACGATCGAGTACGGACCGAACGCGCCGGTGCACTCCCTGTAAGTCAGGAGACGGGTGGGGCGGAGGGGGCGGAAGGGGCCCGCGAAGGGGGCGGAGAGGGGGTCAAAGACGGCCCAACTGGGACAGCACCTGCTGGGGCCGGTTGGTGATGATCGCGTCCACGCCGAGCCGCACGCAGAGTTCGACGTCCTCCGGCTCGTCCACCGTCCATACATGGACCTGATGTCCGGCCTTCTGGAGGCGGAGGATCACGGCCGGGTGGTGGCGGACGATCCGGATCGACGGTCCGGCGATGACCGCGCCCGCCGGCAGCCTGCCGTCGCGCAGTCGCGGGCTGACGAACTGCGAGAGCGAGACGGTGGGCAGCGTCGGCGCGGCGGCGGCGATCCGGTGCAGGGAGCGCGCCGAGAAGCTCATGACCCGTACGGGAGACTCCTCGGGGCTCGCGGGCTCCGCGAGTCCGAACCTCTTGAGCAGGTGCAGCAGCCGTTCCTCGACCTGACCCGCCCAGCGGGTGGGGTGCTTGGTCTCGATGGCCAGTTCCACGCGGCGCCCGGCGTCCGAGACCAGCTCCAGGAGGCGTTCGAGGGTCAGTACGGAGGTGAGCCCGGGGTCCTTCCAGTCCGGGCTCTCGCCCGCCTCCTCGCGCCCCTTCCAGGTACCGAAGTCGAGGGCGGCGAGGTCCGCGAGCTCCAGGGCGGAGACGGCGCCGCGGCCGTTGGAGGTGCGGTCGACGCGCCGGTCGTGGACGCAGACGAGGTGGCCGTCGGCGGTGAGCCGGACATCGCACTCAAGGGCGTCGGCGCCGTACTCGATGGCCTTCACATAGGCGGCGAGCGTGTGCTCGGGGGCTTCTTCGGAGGCCCCGCGGTGGGCGACCACCTGGACGGGGGTGGAGTTCGGATGCGGCCGAGGGTGCTGCCGTGCGTGGGTCACCGCGTCATGGTGCCATTGGCGGAGCGGACCCACGGGGTCGCGTCCGTTCTGTCCGTAAATAAAGAATGGGACGCAGACGCACAGCTCCGCCTTACAGTGGCCTGACGTCCCGTGGGAAAAGCTGTTCGCAGCACCTTGCGAGGCATCCACCCGCGCAGTGAACCGCAGTGAACGAGGAGAGAGCCGTGAGCACCGAGAACGAGGGCACCGAGGTTCCGGCGGACCCGAGTGCCCCGTCCGTCCCTCCCGCCCCTCCTACGCCTCCGGCACCCACGGCGCCGCCCACCGCGCCCCCGGCGGACCTCCCGAGGTCGGATCAGCCGACGCAGGTGCAGCCGCAGGTCCACGACCAGGCGCAGCCCGACGCGCAGGCGCAGTCCCCTGCTCACGCGCAGGCTCAGGCGCCGGCGGCCGGCGCTCACGCACCGGCCGCACCGGCCGCGGCCGGTGCGGGCGGCTGGCCTCCGCCGCCCCCGGCCGTGCCGGCCTGGGGCGCGTCGGTCCCGCCCGTCCCGGAGCCCTCCGCTCCGCGCAAGCGGACCGGCGGCCTGGTCGCGGCGGTCCTCGTGGCGGCTCTCGTGGCCGGCGGTGTGGGTGGCGGCATCGGCTACTGGGCGGCTGAGCGCGGCGACGACGGCATCAGCTCGACGACGGTCTCCGCGGGCGACTCCCCGGCGTCCTTCAAGCGCGACCCGGGCACGGTCGCTGCGGTGGCCAACAAGGCACTGCCGAGCGTGGTGACCATCCAGGCGAAGTCCGGTGGCAGCGGCGGCGGTGGTGACAGTGAGGGCGAGGGCGGCACCGGCACCGGCTTCGTCTACGACAAGGAAGGCCACATCGTCACCAACAACCACGTGGTGGCGTCGGCGGCGGAGGGCGGCACGCTCTCGGCGACGTTCTCGAACGGCAAGACGTACGACGCGGAGGTCGTCGGCCGGGCGGAGGGCTACGACGTGGCCGTCCTGAAGCTGAAGAAGGCGCCGGACGGGCTGGCTCCGCTCCCGCTGGGCGACTCGGACAAGGTGGCCGTGGGCGACTCGACGATCGCGATCGGCGCCCCCTTCGGCCTGTCCAACACGGTGACGACGGGCATCATCAGCGCCAAGAACCGCCCGGTCGCCTCGGGCGACGGATCCGGCGGCAACAACTCGTACATGAGCGCCCTGCAGACGGACGCCTCGATCAACCCGGGCAACTCCGGCGGCCCGCTCCTCGACGCGAGCGGCGCGGTGATCGGCATCAACTCGGCGATCCAGTCGACGGGCAACGGCTTCGGCCAGTCCCAGGCGGGCTCGATCGGCCTCGGCTTCGCCATCCCGGTCAACCAGGCCAGGAACGTGGCCGAGCAGCTGATCAAGACGGGCAAGCCGGTGTACCCGGTGATCGGCGCGACGGTGAACATGACCGACAAGGGCGAGGGCGCCACGATCGCCCAGGAGGGCGCGGGCGGCACCCCGGCGATCACCCCGAACGGCCCGGCGGCGAAGGCGGGCCTGAAGCCCGGCGATGTGATCACCGCGCTCGGCGACCGCCAGATCGACAGCGGCCCGACGCTGATCAGCGAGATCTGGACCCACAAGTCCGGCGACACGATCAAGCTCACCTACGAGCGCGACGGCAAGCCGACCACGACCACGGTCACCCTCGGCGAACGCACGGGCGACAACTGACCGGCTAGGCTGTCCCCCGCGCCACCCGAACGGGACCCGGCGCGGGGTGGGTTGCCCGAGCGGCCTAAGGGAACGGTCTTGAAAACCGTCGTGGCAGCGATGTCACCGTGGGTTCAAATCCCACACCCACCGCCAGGTGAAACGGCCTCTGACCAGGATCGACGGTCAGGGGCCGTTCTCGCGCTGTTGCGCGTCGATCACCTTGGTTCCCCGTCAGTTCCCGCTAGATCGGGCACGCGAGGGGCACGGCCACCGAGCCCGTTGCGGGGCGGCCAGCCCTTCGGCCTAAGCTGCGCCTATGTGGAAGGAAGCCGCTGCCGAAGCCTTGCCCGGCGTCGAGTTCAGGGCACCCGTTGACGCGACGGCTCTAGCCGAGGCGGAACGGCGACTTGGCCGAGGCTTGCCGGCGCAACTGACTGCTGTCCTGACCGAGACAAATGGGATCGTCGGCGAGTACGGGAAGGACGTCGTCTGGTCCCTGGATCGGATTGTGGAGCAGAACCTGCTGTTCTGGTCCCCCGATACGTTCCCAGGCCTGTACATGCCCTTCGACCCTCTGCTGTTCTTCGGCGACAACGGTGGGGGCGACCAGTTCGCCTTCGTGCTGACGCCGGAGCGTCCGGACATTTTCGTCTGGGACCACGAGGATGACAGTCGGCTGTGGGCTGCAAACGAGCTGGAGGACTACCTGCACCGCGCCCTCGCGGGCGATGGCGACTGGTACCGGTAGCCACCGTCCACGTCCCTGGTTTGGAAGACCCCGTATGCAGGTGCCCGCTGAGCTGCGGATACGTTGACCTGCGGCGGAGCGCCTTTGCTGCTGGTGTTCCCCCTGGTTCCCTCCTCGCCCCCGCTCGATCGGGCACACCAGGGGCACGAGACCCTGGTGCCGTGACTCGTGAACAGTTGGCCGCAGCCCTCGCTTCGCATAGCGGCGCCTGGGCGCGTGAAGCCCGCGCCGTACTACTTGGTGGGGCCAAATTCGAGTTGCTCGGAGCGGGGGGAAGAACCGTGTCCGCTCAGAGGCTTTGGGACACATGGTCTTGGCGCCTCGAAGGGCTGAGGGAGGCTGGTATCCCGCCGACGACAGGGGTCGCAGAGGTGGTCGATGCCCTCCGTGATGCAGGTGATGAACAGATTCGAATGGCGATGATTCTGGGTCCCGATCGAGCGCGCACGGTGTTCCTCTCGGCTGACCTCCGCGTGTGCATTGCTTGCACGTGAGGAGAAACTCGGTCCTGTCTTTGAGCGACACGCTCATCAGCCACAACGAGACCCAGACCGACGCGGAGCGACCACACCGGCCCCCGCCGCATCGCGGCAGCAGCTGCTCCCCGCCCGCCCATTCCCGGTGGTGCGGTCGCCTCACGCTCCCGTCATCCGTGACGACGGGGGTACGGCGCTCCGCCCCACTCAGCCCGGCAGTCGGCCGGCCATGCGCAAGAGGCCACCCCTCCCCCGCTGCTAGCCGTCTTTGGCCGCCCGTCTCCGCCGCAGTCGGCAACGCTCGTGGCTACGCATGCCATGTGACGGCTGCCGTGCTTGAAGGCCCGCTTCTGCTGCCCATCAACCCAAGCTGTCAGGCGTGCGGACGGCGGCCGGGCTGGAGCGGGGCGTAGACAGGAGCGCAGGCCCGGGCGACGGGCCGCGCGCGCCGCGCTGTGCGCGGCGGGTGCCTTGATGAGGTAGAGAAACCTGTAACAGCTCCCCGCTCCCCTACGGGTGGATGTACGCAATCGTCGCGTCGTCGTACTGCTTGCTCCGGGGCCATCGGCTGAGATCGGGGTCAGATCGCTCCGCTTCACGAACCTGCCGGATCACGTAGTCGGGGCCGTTACGGGCGAGGAGATCCATGTACCCCCGCCAATCCGCCGCATGGAACGTGGTCACGAGTCGCGCCGCACCGTCGGTCAGTAGGGCGCCCGTGTGGACATCAGATGTGCTCTGCACGCCGGTGAGTGCCCGGCTTGCTGCTGCCGGGTCGGCCGCTGCTACCCAGTACCCGCCGGGCGTGTTGCGCATGCTGCGTTCCTCACTGACGAGCGCCTGATGGGCTGCTCTCCGCGCTGCTGAGCCAGGAGTCGCCCCTGAAAGAGCCTCGCGGGCTTGCTGTGCCACGAGGGCAAGGCGGTCGTCCGTCGTAGCCGCGACGATGCCGTTGCTGTCCACGAGGAGCGTGCAGTCTCCCAGGACCAGCCATTCGAAGCGATCACCTTGTGCCCGGACGATGCCCACCGTCGCGGATGGCGAGAGCGGATCATCGACAGCACATGAGCCCCTGTGCAGAGCAGCCGTGGACTCGATGGCCATGGCCAAGCAGTCGGTAAGAGGGGACTCCTGCCGGGCAGCCTCGGCATGGAGGCGGGTGCCCAGCTCCTGTACGTACCAGGCGACTCCGTGCTTGCACCCGGACTCCATGCCGGGCGCCATGCCGGCCCCATCCAAGACCACGACGGCACCGGGGCTGGAGAGTACGAAGTCCTCGTTCGCCCCACGGGGTCGCGCGCGACTGGCCTTGCGTACGAACACGTCAGGCGGCCTCGTGGATCAGGACATCGCTCAGGGCTCGGCTGCCGGTGATCGCCTTGGTTCCCGGCTCGTAGTCAGCCGTGATCACCATGGAGAACGGGGCGGTGCCCGCCTCCTTGTAGACGCTCGCGATGTTCTCAGCGAGGAAGTGGGCCACACCCAACGACCCCACAGCGTGAACGCCCGCGATCAGGAGGAACGTCCCCTGCCCGTCGGGCCTCGGCAGTCGGCCGAGATAGGCGATGTCCGTGGACGTCGGGTCTTCTGGGCTGTCGGTGGGCGAGGTGTGAACGGTGCCGCTTTCCCGCTCGATCAGAGCCCAGCGTCCATCGGGCAGGGTCTCGAAGGCCAACCGCGGGTCGTTGCCCAGAGCTTCGGCGGTGACGGGCGACGTCTTGGGTCCGCAGACGACGATGAGGTCGTCGTGGTCGAGGTCGATCTCGCCTGAGGTCGGGATGTAGCCCAGGTCTCCTTCGAGCTGGAGCTGATGTGCCAGTGCGAGCAGCTTCTGACCTGTGGAGCTGTCTTCGAGCGCCACGTAGTCCCGCTCTCCCGGACGCATCGGGACGAGTACCTGTACGTCCTGGGTGCCAAGGAACGCTCGCTCGGGCGGCGGGCCGGCGTCACGGAGCTGCGCCACGCGTGCCCGGCTGACGCCCATCAGCTTCGCCACATCCGCCATCGAGTGCCCGTGATCACGGAGCCAAGCAATGCTCTCCTTCCGCATGCGCGAGGTCTCTACGACGGCGGCCTGAAGCTCCCCCATGAGGTCCACTGCGGCCTTCACGCGGAGCGCGTGATCTTGCATGGCGGCGACGTGCCGCACTTCGTCAATCACGGCGGGCACCTCGCGGAAACGGACGGGGGACTGTCTTCATACCCAACATGCTAAGGGGGGCTTGACACCTCGCACCAGTCGCGTGCATCTTAGGTGGTAACCCCCCCTTAACGGAGTGGGGGTTCGACGCTCGGGCTGTTAAGCCCCCCTTACCGGGAGAGTGGACATGCCGTCCTTCAAGATCGACCTTTCGACCGCCGTGGTGTTCGTTGCGACCGCCCCGACTCCGAAGCTCGTGAGCAAGCAGACCGGTGAGCGTGCCGTCGACCGGGAGACCGGCGCCGATCTGTCCACGGTGGGCCTGCTGATCTCGGACGAGGGAGACGGCAACCTCTACCAGGTGACCGTTCCGGTGACCGGTCTCCCCGAGGGTCTGGCGCCGGGTATGCCGGTGTCGGTGATCGGGCTCAAGGCCCGGGACTGGGAGAACACGTTCAACGGCCAGACCCGGCACGGCATCTCGTTCCGCGCGGTCGCCCTCACGGCCGGGGCCTGACCATGAACTGGACCGCGTTATCGGTCGCGCTGGCGCTGGTCACCACGGTCGCGCTGGTGCTGCGGTGGCAGCGTCCGGCCTGGTACTGGATGACCTTCGGCATCCTGTTCGCCACGGTCCGGGTCCTGGTCCGGTACTCCTCGGTCATGGACGCGTGCGGGCTGACGGTCCCGCCGTCCCGCTTCCGCCTCGCCCTCGCCCGGATGACGAACCGCCCGGCCCCTGAGCCACGGGCTCCTCGGATTCTGCGGCTGAGGCCGACGCGGACCGGTCTGGTCCTGCGGGTGAAGCTCCGGGCCGGTCAGGACGCGTTCGACTTCTCCGCCGCGTCGGACCGGCTTCGGCACTCGTTCGTCATGCAGAACGTCACCGCTCGGGAGATCAAGTCGGGTGTGGTCGAACTGCGGATGACCGGCTACGACATTCTCAAGCGCGTCCAGATGCCCGCTGCTGCGGGTGGTGGGGTGATGCGAGTTCCGGTCGCGATGCGGGAGGACGGGGAGGTCTACTACCGCGACTACCGGCAGAGCCCGCACGCGCTGAACGTCGGTGCCACGCAGTCCGGAAAGTCGGTCTATCAGCGCAACCTCGTCGCCGGCCTCGCCACGATGGATGTCGCGCTGGTCGGGATCGACTGCAAGCAGGGGGTTGAACTCGCGCCGCTCGCGCGCCGGTTCACCGCCCTGGCCGACAACCCCGACTCCGCCGCCGAACTCCTCGACGCACTCGTCGAGCACATGGCCGACGTCTACCAACTCATCCGCCGCGAACAACGGCTGAGCGCCGACGTCCCGGACGCGGAGATCACCGCCGACATCTGGGACCTCCCCGACCACCTGCGCCCGACCCCGATCGTCCTCGTGGTCGACGAAGTCGCCGAACTCGCACTGTTCGCCACGAAGGAGGAAGAAAAGCGCCGCGACCGGATCATCACCGCCCTGGTCCGCCTCGCCCAGCTCGGCCGCGCCGCCGGCATCAACCTGGAGATCTGCGGACAGCGATTCGGCTCCGAACTCGGCAAGGGCATCACGATGCTCCGCGCCCAGCTCACAGGCCGTACCGCCCACCGCGTCAACGACGAGACCTCGGCGAACATGGCCTTCGGCGACATCGCCCCGGACGCGGTCCTCGCCACGATCCAGATCCGTACCGACCGGCCCGGCACCGCCGTCGCCGGTGACTCCTCCGGCGGCTGGGTCCGCATCCGAACCCCGCACCTCACCCTCCGCCGGGCCGTGAACATCGCGAACGCCCACGCACACCGCACCCCGGAGATCCCTGCGCTGGACGCCTTCCGGCCCGCCCTCCCGAGCCTGGTCAAGGTCCCGGCCCCGACGGTCGAAACCGCCCCGGCCCCGGCCTAACCACACCCCCCGCCCCACGGTCGGCGTGACCGCATCCGCGCCATGTCCCTACCCCGCCCATGCCCGATACCGGAAGGAAGCGTCCGCTATGGCCGCTCGCAGGAAGCCCGCGCCGAAGAAGTGCCCGGACTGCAAGGGCACCGGAGAGACCGCCGAAACCGTCCAGGTCGGCGCCCGCAAGCGCCGCGCCACCGACCACCGTCAGGCCGCGCTCTGCCTCTCCTGCTTCGGCACCGGCGAGCCCACCACCTGACCCGCTGGGACCGGGCGGCCGGCCAACCCGTGCCCCGCCCCGTCCCGGCCCCAACCACCTGGAAGGAGGAACCCCATGAAGCGCTCGCCGATCCGCATGGACGCCGTCCTCGTACAGGCCGTGATCGCCGGGGCCCTGTCCTTCGCCCACCTCCACGACCTCGCCGCAGCCGCCGGACAGACCGGCTGGAAAGCCTGGGCCTACCCCGTCTCCGTCGATCTCCTGCTCGTCGCCGCCTGGCACCGACTGCGGACCCTGCGGGCTGCCGGTGCCTCTGCCCGCTCGGCCTGGACTTGGTTCGCCGTGGCGCTGGCAGCGTCGCTGGGCGCGAACGTGGCCACCGCTGGACTCCTCGATCTGGGCGACGTGCCCGGCTGGCTACGGATCCTCGTCGCCGGATGGCCCGCCCTGGCCTTCCTCGGCGGCACGCTCCTCGTCCACACCCCGACACCCGCGACCGATCCTCCAACTACCACCACGGACGACGCCGAGCCTGCGGCTGTCGAGGCAGTCATCGACCGCGACGACGCGGCCTCTCTGGAGCCCGAGCCCGTGGCTGCGCCTGCTCTGACCGCCGCTGAGCCTGAGCTGACGCCGACCCAGGCACCCGCGCCGCCTGCCGTTGCCGTACCGCCCGCCCTGGTCACCCACGCCCGGAAGCTCGCCGACGAACACCACGCCCGTACTGGCTCGCCGATCGACGCCGACACCCTGCGCGCCCGCCTCGGTGTCCCGCCCGTGATGGCCGATGCCATCGCCGCCCAACTCGCCTGAAGGAGAGCACCTGATGCCCGCTCGCGATCACTTCCACTCCGTGATGCGGATCGGCCCGGTGCAGATCGGCACCCGGCGCGACCGCCACGGCCGCACCAAGCACACCGCGGCCTGCACCGCCGACGGCTGCGGCTGGTCCGCCGACTACTCCAACCAGTCCGCCGCCCAGCTCGCCGCCCGCACCCACCGCTGCCAGCCCCGCTAACCGCGAAGGAGACCGCGTCATGGACGTTCCGCTCTGGCTCGCCCTGATCGTCGTCGGCGCCCTCGGCATCAAGCTCATCCGCCCGCCCTGGTGGCTCGTCGCCGTGATCCTCCTCGGCGGCTACCTCCTTGCCGACAGCGTCCTCGCCCCCGCCATCGACACCGCGATCACCAAGTAGGGAGAACCGCCATGCTCCGACCGCACGTCCCGGTCAACCCTCTCCCGACCGGCATCGTCACCCCGCCCGTCCAGCCCACCCCGAACACCGCCATCGAGTCGACTGCCTGCCACCACGACCACACCCCGGCCCCGGCCACCCCGGCCCGCACGTCGGTCCAGCTCACCCCCGGCAGCGCTGTCGCCCTCGCCGCCGGCGGTGGCGCGGTGGTCCTGGTCGTCGGCGCCGTTGTGGTCTCGCTGCTCCTGGCGGTCGCCATCACCGGCGTCTCCGTCGCCGTGATCGCGGTCGTCCTGCGGCTGCTGGTCCGCGACATGCAGAAGGGCCGGTAACCCTCGTGGACACGCAGACCATCGCGGCCGCGGGCTTACCGGCCCTCGGCTGGGCCCTGCACAGCAGCATGCTCGTCCGCCGCCTGGCCACCGCCCGCCGCGACCCGCTGACCGGCCTGCACACCCGCGCCGGATGGACCGCCCGCGCCGAACGTCTCATCGCCAAGCACCCCGGTGCGCTCGTTCTCCTGGTCGACCTCGACGACTTCAAGGCCATCAACGACACCCACGGCCACGCCGCCGGAGACGCGGTCCTCACCGCCACCGCCCAACGGCTGAGCAACTGGTGCGGACACCACGGCATCGCCGCCCGCCTCGGCGGAGACGAGTTCGCCGCCATCATCACCAACCACGGTGCTGCCGACCTCCTCGACCTCTGGGCCGCGCTGGACCAGCCGGTCACCCACCAGGGCCACGTCCTGCGGGTCTCGGCCTCGGTCGGCCACTGCGCGCCCGACCACCTGCCGGTGGCGACCCTCACCGACGCCCTCTCTGCCGCTGACGCGTCGATGTACGCGGCCAAGGGTCACGGCAGGCGCAACACACACTGAGCGGCCCCCGGAGCGGCCTCGGTCGCCAAACTTCCGCCGCCCCGGGCGCCTTCAACCCCCTCCTGATCCACCGGACCCGAAAGGGACAGCTCATGATGCCCCAGACCTCGACCGCCCGCGTGTGCTCGCACTGCGACGGCTTCCCCGTCGTCCACATCACCACCGGCACCACCACCCAGGGCGGACGCCGCCGGACCCTGCCGGCCACCTGCCCGGCCTGCAAGGGCACCGGCACCCGCACCATCCCCGCCGCCCTCGTCCGCGCCGGGAAGTGACCACCTTGACCGACACCGCCACCGCGGCGGGCCTGGACCCGGCCACCCTGAGTGATCTGCTCCGGGTGGCCGGGTCCCCCGGCTTCGACCGCCTCCACGAACAGATCCGCCGCACCGGGGGATGCGCTTCCCCCATCCGGCTGTCCGGCGGCTCCAAGCTCCTCGACCCGGCCACCAAGACCGTCCTCCACGCCTACACCACCGACAACGAGCCGGGCGGAGTTCTGCGGGTCGCCTGCGGCAACCGGCGGGCCTCCCGCTGCCCGGCCTGCGCCTGGACCTACGCGGGCGACACCTACCACCTGATCCGCGCCGGACTCGTCGGCGCCCCGGACAAGGGCACCCCCGACACGATCCGCGACCACCCCCGCGTGTTCGCCACCCTCACCGCCCCCTCCTTCGGCCCCGTCCACAACCGCCCCGGGACCCGGCCGTGCCGATGCGGCGTCCAGCACCCCGAGGACGCGCCCGAACTCGGCACTCCGCTCGACCCGTTCACGTACGACTACGCGGGCGCGGTGCTGTGGAACAACCACGCCTCCGAGCTGTGGCGCTACTTCACGATCTACCTCCGCCGCGAGGTCGCTGCCCGTGCCGGCCTCACGCAGAAGGCCGCCCGTGAGCAGTCGCGGGTCTCCTTCGGGAAGGTCGCCGAGTATCAGAAGCGCGGCGCCGTCCACTTCCACGCCGTCGTCCGATTCGACGGACCGGACGGCCCTGACACCCCGCCCCCGGCATGGGCCACCCTCGACCTCCTGACCGACGCCATCCGGGCCGCAGCCACCCGCGTCCGCGTCGTCGTCCCCGCCAACGAGGACCACGGCTACGTGAAGGACTGGGTCCTTCAGTGGGGCACGCAGCTGGACGTCCAGCCCATCGGCGCCTTCGGGAACGGCGAGGACCTGACCGAACAGGCGGTCGCTGCCTACGTCGCCAAGTACGCGACCAAGGCCGCCGAAACGACCGGCACCGTCGACCACCCGGTCGGCAACAAGGAAGCGCTCGTCCTCCTCGGCGTCCCCGACCATCCCCGGCGCCTCATGGAAGCCTGCATGGACCTCGACCCCGCATACCCCGACCGGCGCCTTCGGGCCTGGGCTCACATGCTCGGCTTCCGCGGCCACTTCTCCACCAAGTCCCGCCGCTACTCCACCACCCTCGGCGCCTTACGCCAGGTCCGCGCCGACTACCGCGCCGCCCAACAACGCGCTGCACTTGGCCTGCCCGACCCCGACGAACACCCCGAGGCCACCGTCCTCGTCGTCGCCCACTGGGCCTACGCCGGCCACGGGGCCACCCCCGGTGAGTCCTGGCTCGCCGCCAACGTCCGCCGGGACCTTCAGCACCAACGTGAGCACGCACGTGAGATCCGTGCCGAACTCGAAGCCGACAACACCCAGGGGGAGTGGTGACCATGGATCGACTGCTGAGCGTGACCCAAGTGGCCGAACTCCTCGGTACCACCGCCCGGTTTCCCCGGCGGCTCATCGAGGAGCGCCGGATCACCTTCGTCAAGGTCGGCCGACACGTCCGCATCCCCGAGAGCGCCGTCACGGCCTTCGTCGTTGCCAACACCGTGGAGCCGATGACGCTTCGGCCTGCCGCGCTTAGGAGGGCTGCGTAGTGGCTCGTAAGCGGAAGGCGCGCCGTAGTTTCGGGCGCGTGCGCAAGCTGCCCTCCGGGCGCTACCAGGCTCGCTACCCCGGGCCTGATGGGCTGCTGCGGCCTGCAGACCGGACGTTCGCCACCTCGACCGACGCGGATCTCTGGCTCGCGAAGAAGCGCGTGGAGATCGAAGACGGCCGATGGATCGATCCGGCCGAGGGGGCGACCACCGTCCGGGACTGGTCGGCTCGCTGGCTCGCCGCCGTCGCTCCGCAGCTCAAGCACAAGACCCAGGCGACGTACCGGTCGCTGATCAACTCCCGGATCAACCCCGCGCTCGGCGACCGGGAGCTGTCCAGCCTGCGGCCGATCACGGTGACTGAGTGGGTCGCGGACATGAAGGGCGCCGGGCTCAGCTCCTCGCGCATCCGGCAGGCGTACCGGGTGCTGTCGCAGGTCATGGCCTCGGCTGTCGACAACGACCTGATCGCGCAGACTCCCTGCCGTGGTGTGCGCCTGCCCCGGATGCCGCAGACCGAGCCGCACATCCTCACGCAGGTGGAGGCGTCCAGGATCGTCCGCTTGGCCGAGAAGCCGCACGACCTCCTGATCGCCCTGCTCGCCTTCGCGGGCCTCCGGGTGGGGGAGGCGTTCGCGCTCCGTCGCATGGACGTCGACGTGGCTGCTTGCCTCCTGGTCGTGGACGAGAACCTCGCCGAGGCGAACGGGACGCTGGTCTTCGACACCCCTAAGTCGCATCAGAAGCGCGTCCTGACGCTGGCGCCCTCGCTCGCGAAGCGGCTCGGCGCCTACCTCTGCTCGCTGCCGGGAGGTGACGAAGCTCTGCTGTTCACGAACCGGTCCGGCCGGCCACTGCGCTACAACCAGTGGCGCAAGGCGCACTTCGACCCGGCAGTCACCGCGGCTGGCCTGACCGACGTGACCCCGCATGACCTTCGGGCCTCGCACGGGACGTGGGTCGCCGATCGGTACGGCGTCATGACTGCCGCTCACCGCCTCGGCCACTCGAACGCCAGCGTGACCACCCGGCACTACGCCCGTCCTGTCGCCGGGCGGGACGCCGAAGTGGCAACCGCCTCCGATGCCTGGCTGGAGGGGCACACGGATGCCGATAGGGCACGTAGAGGGCACGACGACGGTGACGACGGCTCCGCTGGTGTCCCTGCACGCCTCTGACCTGCGGCGGAGCGCCGGTTGGCCTTGATCGCCGAAAGGTCTTGAAAACCGTCGTGGCGCGAGTCACCGTGGGTTCAAATCCCACACCCACCGCCAGACGGAACGGCCCCTGACCAGGTACATCGGTCAGGGGCCGTTCCGCTGCCGGTGCCCGGTGGCCGGTGGCTGGTGGACGGCGCGGGGGTCGGCGAGGCCGGCGAGCGTGGCGAAGCGGTCGAGGTCGGTGTTCCGGCCGTACAGCTCCCAGGTTCCGGCCGGGCTTTTCTTCAATGCGGTAGAGCCGCGCGCGAGGGGATTTCCTCGTTCAGAGAGCGCGCTCCCGGGGCGGGGGCGGTGAGGTCTCGGTGTGCTGGGTCAGGCGGGCCGCCGACTGGATGGTGGTGCGGGCCTCGTGTTCGGTCAGGCCCGTGTGGACGGCCGCTGTGGTGAGCGCTTCGGTGAGCGAGTCGCCGAGGCCGTTCTCGTAGGCGCGGCAGGCCGCCCAGAAGAGGCGCGTGTTGCGCTGGCCCTCGTGGGCCGTGCGGACGAAGTGGACCAGGCCCCTGCCCTGGCCGTGGCCGTGGGCTTGGCCAGGGGGTGTGCCGGGTGTGTGGGCCGCGCGGGACCGTGGGGGTGCTGGGGGCGGCGCGATCAGGGCCAGGAGCGGGCGGGGGCACGGCGCCGGGTCGAGGTGTTCGCTGCCCGGTGCCAGCCTGTACGCGCCCTTGGCGGTGACCGAGCCCGGTCCCACGAGGTAGCCGCCGGTGCCGCGGATGTCGATGCCGGGGGCGAGACGGCTCGCCGAGTTCGGGACGACGACGTCCGGCGGGCCCGTCAGCCACAGGTGCCGGCCTCCGCTCGGAGTGAGCACGGTGACCGTGGGCGGCAGCGTGAAGAGGTGTTCGAGCGCCAGGTGGCGCAGCTCGGCCGTGACGTCCGCGGGCGCGTCCGCGTGCTTGACGTCGAGGTCGACCCCGATCAGGTGGAACGGCGGGCGCCCGCACGCGATGCCGTAGCCGGTGGCCCAGGGGGCGGCGGCGAACAGTGCCCGTACCTCCGCGAGGTCGGTGGTCGCGTCGTGCACGCCGTGCCCGGGGCGCCCGCACTCCCCGTGGCAGCCGACGGGGTGCGGGTCGTCCCGGTGCGGGGAGCGGATGGCGGGGAGCTTGGTGGCGGACAGGGGGATGACGGGGAGCCCGCGCTCTGCCGCTGACAGCGCGTGGGCGAGGGCCAGGGTGGCGGAGCGCCGGTCGAAGGTGGCCATACGACTAGTTTCGTACACGCGTTCGAGTAAGGGAAGGGGGGAGGGGTCGGGAGGATTGGCTGAAAATCTGCCGGAACGCTTCCTCCCTTGCTGCGCCTCGCTCCGGGTGGCGCACGGCCGCCGTCCCGCGGGTGAGCTGCGCCTTTCGGGGTGCGAAGGTGGTTTATCGACTTGTCATCACGCTTGAGGGGGAATTGGCCGCTGAGGGGTGGTTCGCCGGGGATTGTGTGGGCAACTCTGGAGTCGCGACGTCGAGCACAACGACCGAGGCGGTCGGCCAACCGCCTTGAAATAAGCCGTACTTCACAGCTTCAGTTCAGCTCAGCTCACGGAGGAAATGACATGGCAAGCATCCGTACCGCCCGCGTTCTCGCCGCCGCCGCCGCGCTGCCCCTGGCCGCCGCACTTTTCACCGGCGTGGCCCAGGCCGACAACGGCGGCTTCGCGGACGACGGATCGAACACGAGCGTCGCCTCCATCATCGGCAGCGGCGTGGGTGGCGACAACTTCGGCAACTCGACCACCACGCAGCAGGTGGCCACCGGCTCCGGTGCCTCCAATCAGAACAACACCGCGAGCGTGAACGGCTCGGCTTTCACGAACATCGAGCAGTCGAACGCCACGGTCAACTTCTACCCCTGGTGGTTCTAGTCCCACAGCTGGGGTCCGGCCCGACGGGGGGAACGACGACGGCGGGGTGAAGGCGGCCCGCGTGACGGTGCTTCGGCACCGGCACGCGGGCCGCTGTCGTGTGCGGGTGTTGCCGTCGTGGGTGTGGGTGTGGGTGGGCGTGGGTGTATTCGCGGTTGCTGGGTCGGGGCCCAATGCCCTGAGCGGTCCGTGACCTTGACAGGATCCCGGGATCTGACGGACAGTCAGAAACCTTAGTCGTACCCCCGGGAGGCCGTCGCCGTGCACCTCGCCCCGACCGAGCGGCAGCTCAGGCTGCGCGCCGAACTCCGCGCGTACTTCCGTGACGTGATGCCCGACGGGCCGCCGCCCGCCGCCGACACCGCCGCGCAGCGCACTCTGCTGCGGCGCATCGGCCGGGACGGCATGCTCGGGCTCGGCTGGCCGGAGGAGTACGGAGGTCAGGGCCGAGGCCCGGACGAGCAGTTCGTCTTCTTCGACGAGGCGTACCGTGCCGGTGCCCCCGTCTCCATGGTCACGCTCAACACCGTCGGCCCGACCCTGATGAAGTACGGGACCGAGCAGCAGAAGGCGTACTTCCTTCCCCGGATCCTGCGCGGCGAGACCGTGTTCGCCATCGGGTACAGCGAGCCCGAGGCCGGTACCGACCTGGCCTCGCTCCGTACGAAGGCCGTACGGGACGGCGACTCCTGGCTGATCGACGGGCAGAAGATCTTCACCTCGAACGCCCAGAACGCCGACTGGATCTGGCTCGCCTGCCGCACCGACCCCGGCGCCCCGCAGCACCGGGGCATCTCCATCGTCCTGGTCCCGACGGACGCCCCCGGCTTCTCCTGGACCCCGATCGAGACGGTCGGCGGGCTGACGACGACCGCGACGTACTACGACGGCATCCGCGTTCCCGCGGGGAACCTCGTCGGGCCGGAGAACGGCGGCTGGGGGCTGATCACCAACCAGCTCAACCACGAACGGGTCGCCCTCGCGGCCATCGGGATGCAGGCCGAGGACTTCTACGCCGCCGCGCTACGCCGGGCGCGCACACCCGATCCGGTGACGGGGCGACGGCGTGTTGACGAGCCGTGGGTGCGGATTCGGGCCGCCGAGGCGCATGCCCGGCTCGCGGCAACACGCCTGCTCAACTGGCGTTTGGTGGGGGATGTGGGGGCGGGCCGGCTGGCCCCGGGGGACGCCAGCGGCGTGAAGTTCGCGGGAACCGAATCGGCGGTGGAGGTGTACCGAATATGTCAGGAGATCGCGGGCGGAGCGGGACTGGTGAGGGCGGGGTCGCCGGGAGAGTTCGACGGCGGTGAGCTCGAGCGGATGAACCGCGCCGCGCAGATCAACACCTTCGGGGGAGGGGTGAGCGAGGTGCAGCGCGAGATCGTCGCGACGATGCGACTCGGCATGAAGGGAAGGGGGCGGCGATGAGGGACGGTCGGAACGGAGAAGCCGGTCGCGGTCCCACCGGCCTCGACCTCGCCGGTTTCCACGAGCGGCTCAGGGCGTACGAAGGGCAGCCCGCCGCCACCGCGGGCGTGGGCAAGGACCTGGTCAACGAGGCGATGATCAGGCACTGGTGCGAGGCGATGGGCGACACCGACCCGGCGTACCGGGGTCCTGACGCCGTCGCGCCGCCGACGATGCTCCAGGCCTGGACGATGGGCGGTCTGTCCGGCCACAGCGACCGCTCCGGGGCCTACGACGAACTGCTCGCGCTCCTCGACGAGGCGGGCTGCACGTCCGTCGTCGCCACCGACTGCGAGCAGGAGTACGTGCGGCCGCTGCGGCCGGGCGACGCGATCACCTTCGACGCGGTCATCGAATCGGTGTCGGCACGCAAGACCACCAAGCTCGGTACCGGGCACTTCGTGACGACCCGCATGGACATCCACGCCGACGGCGAACTGGCGGGCACCCACCGGTTCCGGATCCTCAAGTACGCGCCGGCGGTGGCGGTGGCGGCGCAGGCGCCCGCGAAGCCGCAGCGGACCGGCGCGCCGGCCGCCCGTCGGCCCCGGCCGGTGATCAACCGGGACAACGCGGGGTTCTGGGAGGGCGTGGCGGCGCACCGGCTGCTGATCCAGCGCTGCACCGGCTGCGCGACGCTCCGCTTCCCCTGGCTGCCGGGGTGCAACGGCTGCGGCTCGCAGGAGTGGGACACCGTCGAGGCGAGCGGGGCGGGGACCGTCTTCTCGTACGTGGTGATGCACCACCCGCCCTTCCCGGCCTTCGACCCGCCCTATGCGGTGGGCCTGATCGAACTGGCCGAAGGCGTACGGATGATCAGCAACGTGGTCGGGGTGCCGTACGACAAGGTCCGGATCGGGATGCCGGTCCGGCTGGAGTTCCTCCGCGTGGACGAGGAGTTGGAGCTGCCCGTGTTCCGGGCGCAGGACGGCGGGGATGGCTGACATGGACTTCACACCCACGGAGGAGCAGGGCGCGGCCCAGGAGCTGGCGGCACGGATCTTCGGCGATCTCGCCACGCACGAGCGGCTCGCGTCGGCCGGCACGGGTACGGACGGTGAGCTGTGGAAGGCCCTGTGCGCGGCCGGCCTGCCCGGGGCCGTCGAGGAGATCGGGCTGGTCGGCCTCGTGCTGCTCGCGGAGGAGCAGGGGTGGGTGACGGCGCAGGTGCCGTTCGCCGCGAGCTGCGTGTTCGGCCTCCTCGCCGTCGCCCGGCACGGTACCGACGAGCAGCGGGCGCGGCTGCTGCCGGACCTCCGGGACGGTACGGCGGTGGCGACCGGAGCCTTCCCGCCCACCGGACACGTACGGGCCGGAGCGGACGGCCTGCTCACGGGGACGGTGGCGTGGGTGCCCTGGCTCAGGGACGCCACGCACGTCCTCGTACCCGATCAGGAAGCGGCGCTCTGGCTCGTGCCTGTGCCCGCGTCCGGGGCCGGGGCAGGGTCCACGTCCGGGGCCGGGTCCACGGCGGCGGGGGCGGCCGTGGGAGCCGCGGTCGCGGTGGAGCCCGTCGAGCTCACCGCGCCCTGGGCGGCCGGGCGGCTCGTCCTCGACGGCGCGCGCGGGGAGCGCATCGGGGATAGGGATGCGTGCGCGGACGTCCTGACGATGGCCAGGATCGTGTTCGCGGGGCTCCAGGCCGGCGTATGCGCCGGGTCGCTCGCCCGGGCCGTGGCGTACACCTCGGTACGGGAGCAGTTCGGCCGGCCTCTCTCCACCCACCAGGCCGTCCAGCTCCGGGCCGCCGACGCCCACATGGACACCGAGGCGATCAGAGTGACCGCCTACGAGGCCGCCTGGCGCCACGACGAGGGCCTGCCGGCCGAGGAACACGCGCTGACCGCCGCCTGGTGGGCCTCGGAGGCGGGGAAGCGGGTCGTGCACGCGGGTCAGCACCTGCACGGCGGCATGGGAGCCGATCTGGACCACCCCGTCCACCGGCACTTCCTCTGGGGCCGCCAGCTCGACGCGTACCTCGGCTGCGGCACCGAACTCCTCGCCGAACTGGGCGACCTGATCGCGAAGGAAGAGCCCTCATGAAGCCCACGAAGCCCACGAGGCCCATGGAGCCCACGAGGCCAACGAAGGCCATGGAGCCCGTGCAGTCCGTGCAGCCCGGGTACGCCTTGGCGCCGCTGGTCGTCCCGATCACCCGCACCCTGATCGTCGCCGGGGCGGTCGCCTCCCGCGATTACCAGGACGTGCACCACGACGCCGAACTGGCCAGGGCGAAGGGTTCCCCCGACATCTTCATGAACATCCTGACGACCAACGGCCTGGTGGGGCGGTACATCACCGACCGACTCGGCCCGGGCGCGGTGTTGCGCAAGGTCGCGATACGGCTCGGCGCGCCCAACTACCCCGGAGACACGATGACGTTGACCGGGACGGTCACCGAGGTCGACGGTGTCACGGCGCAGGTGCGGGTGGTCGGCGCCAACGGGCTCGGCCACCACGTCACCGGCACGGTGACGGTCACCCTGCCGGAGGTGGGGGCATGAGCCTCCGTAAGCGCGACCTGCTCGGGGGCCGGGCCGCCGTCGCGGGGATCGGCGCGACCGAGTTCTCCAAGGACTCGGGCCGCAGCGAGCTCAAACTGGCCGTGGAGGCGGTGGGCGCGGCCCTCGACGACGCCGGTCTCACCCCCGCGGACGTCGACGGCATGGTCACCTTCACCATGGACACCAACCCGGAGATCACCGTCGCCCAGGCGGTCGGCATCGGCGAGCTGTCCTTCTTCTCCCGGGTCCACTACGGAGGCGGCGCCGCCTGCGCCACGGTCCAGCAGGCCGCCCTCGCCGTCGCCACCGGGGTCGCCGAAGTCGTCGTCTGCTACCGCGCGTTCAACGAACGCTCGGGGCGCCGCTTCGGCTCGGGGGTCCAGCAGCGCGAGCCCTCCGCCGAGGGCGCCGCGCTGGGCTGGCAGCTGCCGTTCGGGCTGCTCACCCCGGCGTCCTGGGTCGCGATGATCGCCCAGCGGTACCTCCACACGTACGGTCTGACGCCGGACGCGTTCGGGCACGTCGCCGTCACGGACCGCCGGTGGGCGGCCACCAACCCCGCCGCGTACTTCCACGGCAAACCGATCACCCTGGCCGATCACGCGGCCTCGCGCTGGATCGTCGAGCCGCTCCGGCTTCTCGACTGCTGCCAGGAGACCGACGGCGGCCAGGCGATCGTCGTCACTTCCGCCGAGCGCGCCCGCGACCTGCGCCACCCACCCGCTGTGATCGTCGCCGCCGCCCAGGGGGCCGGCCGCGCCCAGGAGGCGATGACCAGCTTCTATCGCGACGAGCTGACCGGCCTGCCCGAGATGGGAGTGGTCGCCAGGCAGCTGTGGCAGACCTCCGGACTCGCGCCCGGTGACATCGACGTCGGCATCCTCTACGACCACTTCACCCCGTTCGTACTCATGCAGCTGGAGGAGTTCGGGTTCTGCGGACCGGGGGAGGCGGCCGACTTCGTCGCGGCGGACGCCCTTCCGCTGAACACGCACGGCGGGCAGCTGGGGGAGGCGTACCTCCACGGGATGAACGGCATCGCCGAGGCCGTACGCCAGGTGCGGGGCACCGCGGTGAACCAGATACCGGGCGCCGCCAGGACGCTGGTCACGGCGGGCACCGGGGTCCCGACCTCGGGACTGATCCTGGCGGCGGACGAGCCCTGACCCCGGTGGGGGCTGGTGGCGGACGGCCGGTGGGTGGGGGCGGGCCGGGACGGGCGGACCCCTACTGGGGCGTCGCCCGCCCTCCACCTTCAGGAGGTCCAGCAGTCCCTACCCCTACAACCTGAGGGGGAGTGCGGTTCGGGACCTGGGGCCGATCCGTCGCCAGGTGCCCGCTCCTAGCGTGGAGTCATGACTCCGCCACCTTCCGGCCCCGTCTGCGTCGGCGCCTCCACGGCCGCCGCCGGCTACCCGTCGTTCTCGTCCTACGTACGGGCTCGGGGGCCCGTGCTGCTCCGTACCGCCCGCTCGCTGACCGCGAACCCGTCGGACGCCGAGGACCTGCTGCAGACCGCGCTGACCAAGACGTTCGTCGCCTGGGAGCGGATCGAGGACCATCGCGCCCTGGACGGCTACGTCCGGCGCGCGCTGCTGAACACCCGTACGTCCCAGTGGCGCAAGCGCAAGGTCGACGAGTTCGCGTGCGAGGAGCTGCCGGAGCCGACCGGGCTGCCCGAGCCCGACCCGGCCGAGCGGCAGGTGCTGCACGACGCCATGTGGCGTGCGGTGATGAAGCTCCCCGACCGCCAGCGCGCGATGGTCGTCCTGCGGTACTACGAGGACCTCAGCGAGGCCCAGACGGCCGAGGTGCTCGGGGTCTCGATCGGCACGGTCAAGAGCGCGGTCTCGCGCGCCCTCGGCAAGCTCCGCGAGGACCCGGAGCTGGCCCCGGTGCGGTGACCGTGTGGTGACCGTGCGGCGAATCCTGCGGTGACGGTCCTCGCCGGGCCCTCGCCGGGTCCTCGCCGGGTCGCCGGGCCCTCGCCGGGCGTCGTCCGCCGGGCGCCCGCCCGCCTCTGCCAGTGATCGCTGGCAATTTACGTACTCCCGGGTAGTGACATACCGCGTGGTATGTGCGCAGAATCTGCACACCCCTACCACTGCCACGTAGCGCCCACCGGGAGGACGCCGTGCTGAGCACCATGCAGGACGTACAGCTGACTGTGAGCCGCATCCTGAACCACGGGATGACGATCCACGGGAAGTCCGTCATCACCACCTGGACCGGGGAGCCCGAGCCGCACCGTCAGACCTTCGCGGAGACGGGCGCACGCGCGACCCAGCTGGCGAACGCCCTGCGCGACGAGCTCGGAGTCACCGGCGACCAGCGTGTCGCGACACTCATGTGGAACAACGCCCAGCATGTCGAGGCGTACTTCGCGATCCCCTCCATGGGCGCGGTCCTGCACACCCTCAACCTGCGGCTTCCCCCGGAGCAGTTGGTCTTCATCGTCAACCACGCCGTCGACCGGGTCGTCATCGTCAACGGCACGCTGCTCCCGCTCCTCGCCCCGCTCCTCCCGCACCTGCCGACCATCGAGCACATCGTGGTCGCGGGCCCCGGCGACCGTTCCGTCCTCGACGGCGTGACGCCCCGCGTGCACGACTACGAAGAGCTGATCGCGGGCCGCCCCACCACCTTCGACTGGCCCGAGCTCGACGAGCGTTCGGCCGCCGCCATGTGCTACACCTCCGGCACCACCGGCGACCCCAAGGGTGTCGTCTACTCCCACCGCTCGATCTACCTGCACTCCATGCAGGTCAACATGGCCGAGTCGATGGGTCTGACGGACCGTGACACGACGCTCGTCGTCGTCCCGCAGTTCCACGTCAACGCCTGGGGCCTGCCGCACGCCACGTTCATGACCGGCATCAACATGCTCATGCCGGACCGCTTCCTCCAGCCCGCCCCGCTCGCCGACATGATCGAGCGCGAGAAGCCGAGCCACGCCGCCGCCGTCCCCACCATCTGGCAGGGCCTGCTCGCCGAGGTCACCGCCAACCCCCGCGACCTCTCCTCCATGCGGCAGGTCACCATCGGCGGCGCCGCCTGTCCGCCCTCCCTCATGGAGGCGTACGACCGGCTCGGCGTCCGCCTCTTCCATGCCTGGGGCATGACGGAGACCTCCCCGCTCGGCACGATGGCCCACCCGCCGGCCGGTCTGTCCGCCGAGGAGGAGTGGCCGTACCGCATCACGCAGGGCCGCTTCCCCGCGGGCGTCGAGGCCCGCCTGGTCGGCCCCGCCGGCGAACGGCTGCCCTGGGACGGCGAGTCGGCCGGTGAGCTGGAGGTGCGCGGTACCTGGATCGCGGGCGCGTACTTCGGTGGGATCGACGGCGAGCCGGACCGTCCGGCCGACAAGTTCAGCGAGGACGGCTGGCTGAAGACCGGCGACGTCGGCGTGATCAGCCCGGACGGCTACCTCACCCTCACCGACCGTGCCAAGGACGTCATCAAGTCCGGCGGCGAGTGGATCTCGTCGGTCGAGCTGGAGAACGCGATCATGGCGCACCCCGAGGTCGCCGAAGCGGCCGTCGTCGCCGTCCCGGACGAGAAGTGGGGCGAGCGCCCGTTGGCGACCGTCGTCCTCAAGGAGGGTTCGACGGCGACGTACGAGTCGCTCAAGGAGTTCCTCGCCGAGTCGATCGCCAAGTGGCAGCTGCCGGAGCGCTGGGCCCTGGTCCCGGCGGTGCCGAAGACGAGCGTCGGCAAGTTCGACAAGAAGGTGATCCGCAGGCAGTACGCGGACGGCGAGCTGGCCGTCTCCGAGGTGTAGTACCGACGCGCGAGCACCCATGGAGCGAGAAGGGGAGCGGCCCACCGGCCGCTCCCCTTCTCGTACGTGCTGCTCCCGTACGTGCTGCTCCCGTACGTGCTGCTCCCGTATGTGGTGCTCCCGTACGTGGTGCCTCTCGGCGGCGAGGGCCGCTCAGTTGGTGCCGATCTTCGCCAGCAGGTCGACGATCCGGGACTGGACCTCCGCGCTCGTCGACCGCTCGGCCAGGAAGAGGACGGTCTCGCCCGACGACAGCTTCGGCAGCTCCTCCTCGTCGAGGCCGGTGGAGGTGTAGACGACGAGCGGGGTGTGGTTCAGCTGCCCGTTCGCGCGCAGCCAGTCGATGATCCCGGCCCGGCGGCGGCGCACCTGCATCAGGTCCATCACCACCAGGTTCGGCCGGATCTGCGTGGCCAGCGTGACCGCGTCGGTGTCCGCGGACGCCCGCGCCACCTGCATTCCGCGCCGCTCCAGGGTCGCGGCGAGCGCCTGCGCGATGTCCTCGTTCTCCTCGATGAGCAGCACGCGCGACGGGTGCTGCTCGCTGTCGCGGGGCGCCAGCGCCTTGAGGAGTACGGCGGGATCGGCGCCGTACGCCGCCTCCCGGGTCGCCTGCCCGAGACCGGCCGCCAGCAGGACGGGCACCTCGGCGGCGACGGCGGCCTGGCGGAGGGACTGGAGCGCGGTACGGGTGATCGGCCCGGTCAGCGGGTCGACGAAGAGCGCGGCCGGGAAGGCGGCGATCTGGGCGTCGACCTCCTCGCGGGAGTGGACGATCACGGGACGGTAGCCCCGGTCGCTCAGCGCCTGCTGGGTCTGGACGTCCGGGGCGGGCCAGACGAGGAGCCGACGCGGGTTGTCCAGGGGCTCAGGGGGCAGCTCGTCGTCGACGGGCCGGGGCGGCGGCTGGTTGGAGACCTCGACCGCGCCGCCGGGACCGTCGAGCGGCTCGGGGCCTTCGGCGGAGCCCTCGGCGGGGGCTCCTATCGCGTACGCGCGCCCTTCGGGCGCCGCCGGGGCGAGCTTCGGCTGCGGGTGCGGCTTGGCCGCGGGCTCCGCGGAGGACGCCTCGACCACGGCCGCGGGCGTGCGGTCGCCCTCGGGCGGGGTGGCCAGCTTGCGGCGCCGTCCGGAGCCGTTGGCGGTGCCGGTCGAGCCGTTCTGGCTGGTCTGGCCGTTCTGGCTGGTCTGGCCGTTCGGCTGGACGCCTGCCTGCTGGGCGAACGGCACCCCCTGTCCGAGCGTCCGCACGCTGAACGCCCGCCCGCCCAGCGACGCGTCCTTCGGCGGAGCGGCCGGAGCGGCCGGAGCGACCGAGGCGACCGGGGCAAGTGCGGCGGCCGCGGCGGGCGCGGGCATCTCCGGCGGCAGCGGCACGGATCCCGTACCCGTACCGGTACTGGTAGCCGCAGGGGTGTCCTGGGACGCGTTCGGGTTGCGGCGGCGGCCGGTCGGTTCGGGCAGCGGGTGGGGCTGCGGCGGGGTGTGGTCGGCCTCGGGCTCGGACCGTACGGCGTCGTGGCGCCCCTCGTCGTCCACGGGCAGCGGCATGGGCGCGGGCATCGGCGCCGAAGCGGGCATCGGCATCGCCATGGGCATCGGCATCGGCGTGGACGCCTGGGGCTCCGGGGCGCGGTCGGCCTCGGCCGGTGGCAGGGCGAACGGCGTACGCGGACCGGCCTCGGCGGCGGTGTTCCGCTCCTGGGCCGCCAGTGCGCGGCGGGCGCGCCGCCCGGTGGGCTGCTGGGCCGCGTCCTCGCCACCCGTCGCGGCGGGCAGGGCCCGGGCGAGGGCGGGAGCCTCGGCGGGGGCGCCCTGAGCCGGTACCGGTACACCCTGCGGGGGCACGGCGTCGCCGAGCGCGGCCCGGCCCTGGGCACCCTCCGACGCGGTCACCACGGCGCCCTCGGCGGGCCGCCCGCGCCGACGCCCGGTCGGTTCGAGGGCGGCGGGCGCGCCGGCGTTCTGCGCGGGGATCAGTTCGGCGGGGCCGGCCGCGGCCTCCTCCGTACGCCCACGGCGCCGCCCGGTCGGTTCGACGGCCGCACCCGTACCGGCGGCGGGCGTGGCATCCGCTCCCCCGCCCATCGGGCTCGCCAGGAACGCGTCCGTGGAGGCACGCCGGGCGCGGCGCCGTCCGCCGCCGTTGGTGTCCGAGGCCTGCGCGGGCAGCGCGAGCGCGCCCCCGTCGGCGGAGGCGGGAGTCTCCGAAGCAGCCGGAGACGGAGCCGGAGAGGGAGCCTGAGCGGGCGAGGTGGGCGAGGTGGGCGAGGCGGGCGAGGCGGGCGAGGCGGGCGAGGCGGGCGAGGCGGGCGGGGCGGGCGGAGGCGTGATCGTGCCCTTGCCGGCGCCGAGCGGCACCTCCAGGACGTACGCGATGCCGCTCATCCCCGGCACCTCGTGCGTCTGCACGACGCCGTCGTGGGCGCCGACGATGCCGCGCACGATGGGCTGGTGGACCGGGTCGCCACCGGCGTACGGCCCCCGGACCTCGATGCGGACGACGTCACCGCGCTGCGCGGCGGCGACCACGATCGTCGAGTCGGTGTACCCGGCACCCGGTACGACCCGGGCCTTGCCGGTCGAGTCGACCCCGGCGACGTCCGCGACGAGATGCGCGAGCGCGGTCGCGAGGCGACCCGCGTCCACCTCGGCCTCGATCGGCGGGGCGTGCACGGCGAACTGGACGCGGCCGGGCCCGATGAGTTCCACGGCCCCGTCGACGCCTGCCGTGACGACCCCGTCGAGGAGGACGACGGACTTGGTGAGCGACTCCGCACCGGAGTTCAGCCGCTGGTAGCCGAGGACGTTGTCGACGAGGGTGGTCATCCGGGCGTAGCCGGCGGCCAGGTGGTGCAGGAGCTGGTTGGCCTCGGGCCACAGCTGCCCGGCGTCGTCGGCGGCGAGGGAGGACAGCTCCGTACGCAGCTCCTCCAGCGGCCCGCGCAGGGACTCGCCGAGGACGGCCGTCAGCTGCTCGTTGCGGGCGGTGAGGGATTCGTACCGGGCGGCCAGGGACTCGTACCGCTCCTTCTCGTCCTTCGCCCGTTCCTCGTGGCTCTGCTTCAGCTCGGCGAGTTCGGCGGCGTGCTGCTCGGTGAGCGTGGTGAGGGCGCTCGTGTGCTCGTCGGTGAGCTGCTCGTACGGCCTGCGGTCGGTGAAGGTCATCACCGCGCCGACGAGCTGGTCGCCGTCGCGTACCGGCGCGGTGGTGAGGTCGACCGGTACCTGGGAGCCGTTCTTCGCCCACAGCACCTGCCCACGGACCCGGTGCTTGCGCCCGGACTTGAGGGTGTCGGCGAGCGGGGAGCCCTCGTACGGGAACGGCTCGCCGTCCGCGCGCGAGTGCAGGATCAGCGTGTGCAGCTCCTTGCCGCCGAGGTCGCTGGCGCGGTAGCCGAGGATCTGCGCGGCGGCGGGGTTGACGAGGACGATCCGCCCGTCGGTGTCGGTGCCGACGACGCCCTCGGCGGCCGCGCGCAGGATCATCTCGGTCTGGCGCTGGGAGCGGGCGAGTTCGGCCTCGGTGTCGAGCGTGCCGGTGAGGTCGCGGACGACGAGCATGAGCAGCTCGTCGCCGGTGTAGGAGGTGTACGAGTCGTAGGCCTCGCGGCCGTCCTCCAGGCTGGCGCTGGTCACCTCGACCGCGAACTCGCCGCCGTCGGTCCTGCGGGCGATCATCCGGGTGGGCTTCGTCCGGCCGTGCTCGTCGGCGCCCTCGGGGCGCCGCATGGAGCCGGGGATCAGCCGCGAGTCGAACTCGGGGAGCAGGTCGAGCAGCCCGCGCCCGACCAGTGCGGTGCCGGGGGTCTCGAACATGCCGAGGGCGATGGTGTTGGCGTTGACGACCGTGCCGTTGCAGTTGACGAGCACGAGGCCGTCGGGGAGGGCGTCAAGTATGGCTGCGAGGCGAGCAGCGCCTCGGGATGGCCTGCTGCTCACGACGACGCTTCCTCCCTGACCCACTGCACCTTGCTCACTGCGCCTTGCTCACTGCGCTCTGCCCGGCCGGCGGCCGGCCCGCCCCATCTTGCCCGTCGGGCCGCAGCCTGTCACTGAGGGGAGTCTAAGGGCAGGCCCGGCGGGCTCGGGGGACGGTTGCATGCCCGGGGCAACATCCGAACGGCATCCTCACGTCATCCCCGCACGTGGGAGAGGCGGGGCAGCACGGGCGTGAGGTTGTCCCACCGCTCGATCTCGCAGCCGTCGGCGCGCGAGAAACGGGCGTCGACGGTACGTCCCCGCCATTCGCCGGTGATGCGCGCGACGGCGTCGCCGCCGTGCTGGAGGGAGCAGATCCGGTCCTTCGCCACGGGCGCGAACGGGTCCGCCCCCGCCTCGGCGTGCTCGGCCAGCCGTGTGCAGGCCCCGGTGGCGGCGGGGTGGTCCCCGCCGGCCTTGTCCCCGCACTCGAGGCGGAAGGTGCCGTCGGCGCTCCGGTGCCCGCTCTTGGAGATGGTCACGGTGAGCGCGTCGGACGGCGAGGAGAGCAGGGGCAGGGGCGGCAGGGGCCCGAGCGCACCGGCGCCGGCGGCGGAGGTGACGAGGGAGGCGAGGACGAGACGTCGCAGCATGGGAACTCCAGGGGTCGGGCGTGCGAGCCGGGCGGGCCGTGGCCCGCACCCTCTAACGCTCCGTACGGCCGTACGTTGCGCAAGCGGGGTGGGCCGACGGGGGTCGACGGGCTTTGCTCTCCGCCCCGGAGGACTAGTACGGTGAGAAGCGATTGGTGACAGCAGGCTTGCCTGTGTCATCATCTGCACGCACCACTCGCGCCCGCGCGAAGGTGCGGATGGAGGCGTCGCCTAGTCCGGTCTATGGCGCCGCACTGCTAATGCGGTTTGGGCCTTAAAGCCCATCGAGGGTTCAAATCCCTCCGCCTCCGCACCACCCCCGAAGCCCCGGCCCACACGGCCGGGGCTTCGGCCGTTCCCGACCCCGGCGACATGCCCGCTTCCGCGCCCGCTTCCCTGCCCGGTTCCGCACCCGCTTCCGCGCTCACGCCCCCGTCAGCGCCCCGCCCGCCGCGCACCCCGCAGATCACCCAAGATGGCCCAGGATCACGTTTCCGCAGGTCAGAGGGGGTGTGGCTAATGGATTTCGCGCTACGCCGCAGGTCATGTAATGTTGTCCACGCAACGCCGACCGGCAAGAAAAAAGCCGAGAAGCACAAGCACTCGTAGCTTAACGGATAGAGCATCTGACTACGGATCAGAAGGTTGCAGGTTCGAATCCTGCCGAGTGCACAGCAGGTGAGAGGCCCGGACGAGAGTCCGGGCCTCTTGCGTTTCCGGGCCGTACAGCAGCGAAGTACAGCAACCGCGCTGATTGTGGGTGCACCTTGGGACAGGGACGCTGACGCGGACGCGGTCCCGGACCAAGTTTCTGATCCGGGACCGGGCCCCTGCGGTGATTGAGTGAGAGCTCGGAGGCGCCGCTGCGCTCTCACGTCTTCGCGGTTCCGAAGCTAGAACCGTCCGCGGATCTGCTTACCCGTTGCACTCTCAGAGTGGTTCAGCGCGTCGTAGACCTTGTGGCCGGAGTCGCGTGCACCGCCGGCCCAAGACACGGTGCCCCGGTCGGTTACCTTGGCGGCGATACCGCTCCAGTACTTCGCCTCGCGCTCCCACTGGATGCCCTCCAGCAGGCGCTCCAGGGTGACGCCCTCGGGCAGGGGGTCCGTGCTCCAGGACATGGCCCGATTCATGGTCGCGCCAAGGCCGGCCACGACGGCAGGGGCGGTGACAGCAGTCTTGGCGTGGAAGAGTGCGGCGTTCTCCTGCAGGAATGTCCCCACCGTCTCCATGACCTCGCGCTGGACGACGAGCTTGTCCGGGCGGTCGCCGTTGGAGTCAGCGGGGATGTCCTCGTGCTCGATGCCGGTCGACGCGGCGTGGATGCCCGCCTTACCGAGCATGGCCGTGGAAATGAGGGTCCTCAGCACCGACAGCGTCATCCACTCCGGAGCCTTGTCCGACACCTGACGCTTGCCGGTAAGGATCAGGCTGGACAGCGGGACCGTGGTCTCGTCGACCACGACCTTCAGTGACTCCATCAGCTTGCGCGTCACAGTGGTGCCGAAGTCGCGACCATCCATGGACATGGCCAGGGACTTGTCGACCGGAACGCCCTTCAGGTTGCGGTCGTGGAAGATCTGGCGAGCGGCGATGGTGCTGATGCCATGGAAGATCTCGAACGACAGCGGGATCGCGCCGAAGTCGAAGTCTTCCTCCAGCTCGAACGCAGCCGGGTTCTTCTTGATCCGGTGCCAGGCGGTGACCTGGGTCTCGCTGTCGAGAGCGTAGAGGCCGTCCTTGATCGGCAGGGCCGATGAGCCCTCCTCGGAGATGACCAGAGGGCGCGGCGACCACAGGGTGATCTGCGGCAGCGACCAGCCGTCGCCGTAGTCCCCCCGCAGGCCGGCCGCAATGTAGTCGGCGTACTCGCCGACGTTCTTGGCCTTCTTGCTGCCCGCCGTGCCGATGAGGCGCTGGATCTCGGCACGCGTGCGGGCGTATTCGCTCACCGGCTGGCCGGCCTTCTGGGCGCGCTTGGTCGCGTCCTCGACCTCCTGAGGGTCGTTGACGATGGCGAGCAGGTTCTCGCAGTCGATGACGCCATTCGCCATAACCCCCTTACGGATCTCCCGGAGGTCGACAGGCAGGCCGGTGGTCACCGGCTTCAGGGACTTGGGAACAGCCATGAGTTCTCCCCCTCGTTGGGCGTCGCCGTGACGCATCGTCACGCCGGAGGACGCTACCGGACGGGTCGTCAGGAATGCAACTGAGGTGTCGAGATTCGCCTGATGGCATTCGCCGCAGTACGTGATTGCTGATCTGCGGTGAAGATTTCTCGCCTGAACGCGACTGCGGTTAGCGTTTGTGCGCTAGATGGTTCGTCCGCGGAAGCGGCAGCTACCCATCGGAGGTGTCCTCCCTTGCAAGGTCGGCTGGGAGTGTGATCCTGCGGGGCTGACTTCGTGCCCCGTCTGACATCGGAAGCTGACATCAACAGGCGGGGGGCGTGGGCGCGGAGGCGGTCCGGGATGTCCTGCCAGCCGGGCGTGATGAAGGGCCCCCAGCGCTTCACCCGACCGGGCCGGGAGACGGGCCCGGGCACGGTTCCGGTGGTGCGCGCCTCGTTCGGGTGAACGTCCTCTCATTCCATGACAATTGAATATGCCATCGGCCTAGCGTCCCTGGTGGAGGTGGTGCTCGGTGGAGGAGCAGAGGTATGTGGGTGGGGGCTCGGAGGGGGAGTCGGACGCGATCGACATCGGGGACTTCGTGCTCGCCGCCACCGGTGCGCGGGTGCGGAGGCTGACGATGCCGGACGGGACGCACTGGTTTCCCGCCGTCGATGCCGCCGGGCAGTTGGGGTACGTCAACACGCGGCAGGCGGTGCTCGTCCATGTGGCGGCGGGACGGCAGCGGGTGCTCGGTGAGCTGGTGCGCGAGGTGCGCGGGGACGAGGTCGCGCGGGTGCTCGCGGGGAGCGGGCTGCGCAAGTCGATGAAGATGCTCGACCTCCAGGGGCTCGTCCAGCTCGTCATCGCCGGCACCAAGCCCGCCTGCGCACCCTTCAAGGCCTGGGTCTCCGAAGTCGTCGCCTGCATCCAGCGCGACGGTTCGTACGGCCTCGAACCCTCGACCGCGCACTGGGGGTACGTCATGCCACCCCAGCTCGTCGACATCGTCGTACGCGCCGAGACGGACGCCGGGTTCCACCACGTTCCCGTCCAGCGTTCACGGCACGCCGTTTCGCCGCAGGAGCTCCTCGACTCCTGGCAGGCCGACCACCGCGCGGTCACCGGTGACGTGCGGGCCGTCGCCGCCTGCCTCGCCCCCGCCCTCGTCCGCGGCGGCGCCCGCTACCGCCTGGAGGACATCGCCCGGCGCACCGGGCTCGCCGTGGAGCGCGTACGGGACTGCGTCGGGCTGCTCGTCGAGCGCGGGTGCGTCCGCGAGAGCGCCGTCTCCGCCGACGGGGCGCGGATCTATCTGCTGCCGTAGGAGGTTGCGTACGGGGGCGGGACCGCCACCACCTGGTCCGCGTCCTCGTACACGATCCGGCCCGGCGCACGGGTCTCCAGGCGTACGCAGGGGATCCCGTGCGCCGACAGGATCTCCAGGTACGGGACCACCCGCGCCAGCAGGCCCGTCGCCGTGGCGCGGAACCAGGCCGCCGCCCCCGGGTTCAGCGCCGGGTCGTAGACCGTCGGGTCGACCGTCGTCGGGTTCGTGACGTGGGTGTCGTACCAGTCGTTCGACGCCCGCCACACCGCGTGCTGCGACGCCGACAGTCTGCCCTCCCGCGCCAGGCCGTTCGTCAGGGCGAAGACGCCCGGGAAATGGCCCCGCCCGCTTCTCGTCGGGGACTGGAAACGGATGTAGCCGGACTCGGGGAGACTGGGGGGACTGGAGGGCGCAGACACCTTCATCAGACTAGGACGGACGGGGACTGCGCGTGGTGTGGCGGTGTGCCGGGATGCGGTGGAGTGGTGGTGTGCCCGCGCTGCGCTGGGAGGGCGGGCGGGTGTCCACGCTCGCTCACGGCCAGGCGGTCGCCTTCCGCGCCGTCGGGCCCCGGCTCTGCCCCGGCGCCCGCGCCAACCCCTGTCCGCTCGCCGCGACCGTCCCCGCCCGCGCCGGCGGCGGCCAGTGCCCCGAGTGCGCGCGGCTCGACCGGGCCCACTCGGTCGCCGCCGACACCCTCGCCGACGACCCCCGCCCGTACCGCGTCTACCTCGCCTGGTTCGGGCCCGGCATGACCAAGGTCGGGATCACCGCCGAGGAGCGCGGCGACGCCCGCCTCCTGGAGCAGGGCGCCGTCGCCTTCAGCTGGCTCGGGCGCGGGCCGCTCATGGCCGCCCGGCGGACCGAGGAACTGCTGCGGCACGCCCTGAAGGTGCCGGACCGGATTCCGTACGACCGTAAGCGCGCCGTGCGGCACCGGCTGCCGGGACCCGACGCGCGCCGCCGCGAGATCGAGGAGCTGTACGGGCGGGCCACCGCCCTCGCCACCTGGACCGAGACCCTGGAACCGCTGGAGTTCCGGGCGTACGACCACGGTGACGTCTTCGGGATCGACGGGCTTCCTCCGCTCACCGGCACCGTCACCGAACTCGTCGACGGCGGGGTCGTCGCCGGCCGCCTCCTCGCCGCCGCCGGGCCCGACCTGCACCTCCTCGACGTCGCCGGCCGCTGCCTCGCGCTCGACACCCGGCTCGTGCGGGGGTGGGCGCTCGTGACGCCGAGTACGCCCACGGCCCCCGTCACGGTTCCGGTGAGGCCGGTGCGGAGCGTGGACCTCGATGTGCAGGACAGCCTGTTCCCGTCCTGACCGCCGCCTCGTGCTCATGACCCCCGGGAGTAAAGACTTGGATCCCTTCCGGCGGCCCTTATGGACACGCCCACCCCGCCCGGCGGAGGGTGATCCACATGACCCCGAACCTGGTGGCGGGCCTTGAACCGCCTTACTACACCGCTGTCTTCACCTCGGTCCGTCCCGACGCCGCCGAGCTGGAGGGGTACGCCGAGACCAGTGACCGTATGCAGGAGATCGTCGCCGGACTCCCCGGCTTCCTCGGCTACGAGTCCGCCCGCACCCCCGGCGGCATCGGCATCACCGTCGCGTACTTCCGCGACCTGCCCTCCCTCGACGCCTGGCGGGACAACGCCGAGCACCTCGCCGCGAAGCGGCGCGGCCGGGAGCAGTGGTACGAGAGCTACAGCGTCCACATCGGGAAGGTCGAGCGGAGTTACGGCTTTGCGCGCTGAGGAGCCGGCAGGGGAGGAGGGTGAGGCCGCTGCGGAGGGTGAGGCCGCACCGGAGGGCGGGAGCCCGCGGGAGGGCGAGGGCCCGCGGGAGTTCGCCGCGCGGCTCGGGATTCCCGGGTTCGTCGACGTGCACACCCACTTCATGCCCCAGAACGTCCTCGACAAGGTCTGGGCCTACTTCGACGCCGTCGGTCCGCTGACCGGCGTGGAGTGGCCCATCACCTACCGCGAGGAGGAGGACCGCCGCGTCGCGCTCCTCCGGGAGTTCGGGGTCCTCGCCTTCACCTCGATGCTCTATCCGCACAAGGCCGGCATGGCGGAATGGCTCAACAGCTGGGCCGCCGCCTTCGCCGCCCGTACGCCCGACTGCCTGCACACCGCCACCCTCTACGCCGAACCCGGCGCGACCGCGTACGTCGCTCGGGCCCTCGAATCCGGCGCCCGGGTCTTCAAGGTGCACCTCCAGGTCGGCGGGTTCGATCCCAATGAGGCTGTGCTCGACGAGAGCTGGGGGGCTCTTGCCGATGCCCGCGTGCCCGTCGTCGTGCACTGCGGCTCCGGGCCCGTCCCCGGCAAGTTCACCGGGCCCGGGACGATGGGGCAGCTTCTCGCCCGGCACCCCCGGCTGCGGGTGATCGTCGCGCACATGGGGATGCCCGAGTACGCCGACTTCCTCGACCTCGCCGAGCGGTACGACGGCGTCCACCTGGACACCACCATGGCCTTCACCGACTTCAGTGAACGCCTCGCGCCCTTCCCCGTCGCCGAACTGCCCCGGCTGCGCGAGCTGCGGGACCGCATCCTCCTCGGCACCGACTTCCCCAACATCCCCTACCCCTACGTCCACCAGCTCCACGCCCTCGAACGCCTCGGCCTCGGCGACGACTGGCTGCGGCGGGTGCTGTACGGGAACGGCGCCGCGCTCCTCCGCCTGCCGTAGGCCGCGGCGCTTTCTCAGGGAATTCACAGGGAACGAAAAGGGAGATCTCAGTACGCCCCTCCAGCGTGGTCCCATGACCTCCGCGACCAAGCCCCAGGGGCGTACCGACATGCTCCGGCCCGACGGTTCCGCCGTCCGCGTCCTCGTCGTCGACGACGAGGCCTCGCTCGCCGAGCTGCTCTCCATGGCCCTGCGCTACGAGGGCTGGCAGGTCGACAGCGCGGGCGACGGCGCCTCGGCGCTGCGCGCGGCCCGGGCCTTCCGGCCCGACGCCGTGGTCCTCGACGTCATGCTCCCCGACATGGACGGGCTCTCCCTCCTCGGCCGGCTCCGGCGCGATCAGCCGGACGTCCCGGTGCTCTTCCTGACCGCCAAGGACGCCGTCGAGGACCGGATCGCCGGGCTCACGGCAGGCGGCGACGACTACGTCACCAAGCCGTTCAGCCTGGAGGAGGTCGTGGCGCGGCTGCGCGGGCTCATCCGGCGGTCCGGAGCCGCCCAGGCGCGCAGCGAGTCGGTGCTCGCCGTCGGGGACCTGACCCTGGACGAGGACAGCCACGAGGTCACGCGCGGCGGCGAATCGATCCACCTCACCGCGACCGAGTTCGAGCTGCTCCGCTATCTGATGCGCAACCCGCGTCGCGTGCTCAGCAAGGCGCAGATCCTCGACCGGGTGTGGTCGTACGACTTCGGCGGTCAGGCCAACGTCGTCGAGCTGTACATCTCCTACCTCCGCCGGAAGATCGACGCCGGCCGCCCGCCCATGATCCACACCCGGCGCGGGGCCGGCTATCTGATCAAGCCGGGGGAGTAGGACCGCCCCATGCTCCGCTCGCCCCGGTCCCGGCCGCCCCGGTCCTGGCCCCCTCGGAGGCGGCCGCTTCGGACGTGGTCGCTCCGTACCCGGCTCGTCGTCTCCGCCGTCACCCTGATCGCGATCGTCGCCGCCGTCATCGGGACGGTCACGACGATAGCGTTCCGGTCGTACCTCTACGACCAGGCCGACGACCAGCTGCGGAACGTCGCCAACCGCGCCCAGGGGCCACCGCCCTCGATGCGTCTCTCCGGCGACCCGGGCGCCCGCGATCCGCTCGCCTTCGTCCTCGGGCCCGGCGCCCCGCTGGGCACGGTCGGCGCGGTGGTCGGGGAGGGCGGCGGCCTCGGCTCGGCCGACCGGTCAGTGGAGGTCGAGCAGGCCGGCTACGGGCCGGAGACCACCATCCGTCCGCTCGACGAGGCGCAGCGCGCCGCGCTCGCCGGGGCGTCCCGCGACGGCCGGCCGCACACTGTCGAGCTGCCGGGTCTGGGCGACTACCGGGTCTCGTACGTCTCGGGTGTCGACTCCGACGTCCTCGTCGGGCTGCCGCTCGAACAGCTCCAGGGGTCGATCTCCACCCTGATCCTCGTCACGGTGAGCGTCACCGGCGCCGGTCTCGTCGCCGCCTCGCTCGCCGGGAGCGCGGTCGTCGGGATCGCGCTGCGCCCGCTCCGGAGGGTCGCCGCGACCGCCACCCAGGTCTCCGAACTGCCCCTCCACAGCGGTGAACCCGCGCTCCACCACCGGGTTCCCGAGGCCGATCCGCGGACCGAGGTCGGACAGGTCGGCGCGGCCATCAACCGGATGCTCGACCACGTCCACGGGGCGCTCCACGCGCGCCAGCAGAGCGAGACGCGGGTACGGCAGTTCGTCGCCGACGCCAGCCACGAGCTGCGCACCCCGCTGGCCTCGATCCGCGGCTACGCGGAGCTGACCCGGCGCGGCCGCGAGGAGTGCGGGCCCGACACCCGGCACGCGCTCGGCCGGATCGAGTCCGAGGCGACCCGGATGACGGGGCTCGTCGAGGACCTGCTGCTGCTCGCCCGGCTGGACGCCGGACGCCCGCTCTCGCACGAGCCCACGGATCTCGCGCCGCTGGTCGTGGACGCCCTCTCCGACGCCCGCGTGGCCGGCCAGGACCACAAGTGGCGGCTCGAACTGCCCGAAGGGACGGACCGGACCGGGGGTGCGGTGACCGTACGAGGGGACGGCGCGCGGCTCCACCAGGTGCTGCTCAACCTCCTCGGCAACGCCCGTACCCACACCCCGCCCGGCACGACCGTGACCGCCCGCGTGCGCGCCGAGGGGGACGCCTGGGCGCGCGTCGAGGTCGAGGACGACGGGCCCGGCATCCCGCCCGAGCTGCTGCCCTCGGTCTTCGAACGGTTCGCGCGCGGCGACGCCGCCAGGACCCGCCACGGGCGCGGCGACGGCGCGAGCAGCACCGGGCTCGGCCTCGCCATCGTCCGCGCGGTGGCGGTGGCGCACGGCGGGGACGTCGAGGTCAGCAGCCGGCCGGGCCGGACCGTCTTCGTCGTACGGCTGCCGCGCGAGCCCCAGGTCCCTTCGGGCGGCACCCAGGGCATCTCGGGCGCCACCCAGGTCCCTTCGGGCGGCGTCGCCCAGGGCATCTCGGGCGCCACCCAGGGCCTTTCGGGCGGCGCTCCCCGGTAGCCCGGTGCCCCCGGCGCCGACTCACAGCCGGGCCACAGGTCCATCACACAGCCGTGACAGCCGCCCTGGCGAGGGTCTGTGCCATGCGAACCCAAACGATCGCGGACCCCGCCCCGGGCGCGGACACCCTGCCCGCCCGGGAGCATCTCCCCGCCCACGAGCACCTCCCCGTCGGAGCGTCCGGGCGTCCCGTCCTCGACGTGGTCGTCCCCGTCTACAACGAGGAGAAGGACCTGGAGCCGTGCGTCCTGCGGCTCCACGACCACCTCACTCGCACCTTCCCGTACGGCTTCCGCGTCACGATCGCCGACAACGCCTCCACCGACCGGACCCCCGAGGTGGCGGCCGCCCTCGCGGACAAGCTGCCGGAGGTGCGGTCCGTACGGCTGGAGCAGAAGGGGCGCGGCCGGGCGCTGCGCACGGTCTGGTCGCGGTCGGACGCGCCCGTCCTCGCCTACATGGACGTGGACCTGTCCACCGACCTCAACGCGCTCCTCCCGCTCGTCGCGCCGCTCATCTCGGGCCACTCCGACCTCGCGATCGGCTCCCGGCTCGCCCGCTCCTCGCGGGTCGTGCGCGGGCCGAAGCGCGAGTTCATCTCGCGCGCCTACAACCTGATCCTGCGCGGCTCGCTCGCCGCCCGGTTCTCCGACGCGCAGTGCGGGTTCAAGGCCATCCGGGGCGAGGTCGCCGAACGGCTGCTGCCGCTGGTCGAGGACACCGGCTGGTTCTTCGACACCGAGATGCTCGTCCTCGCCGAGCGCGCCGGGCTGCGGATCCACGAGGTGCCCGTCGACTGGGTCGACGACCCCGACTCCACCGTCCACATCGTGAAGACGGCGACCGACGACCTGAAGGGCGTCTGGCGGGTCGGCCGGGCGCTCGCCACCGGCTCCCTGCCGCTCGACCGGCTCGCCCGCCCCTTCGGCGACGACCCGCGCGACCGCCGGCTGACCGGTGTACCGGGCGGACTGGCCCGGCAGCTCGTCGGCTTCTGCGTGGTCGGCGCCCTGTCCACGCTCTTCTACCTGGCGCTGTACTCGGCCTTCCGGCTCGGCGTCGGCCCCCAACTCGCCAACGCCGCCGCCCTGCTGGTGTCCGCCGTCGCCAACACGGCCGCCAACCGCCGCCTCACCTTCGGCGTACGGGGCCGGGACCGGGCCGTCCGCCACCAGGCGCAGGGGCTCGTCGTCTTCGGCATCGGCCTCGCCCTGACGAGCGGCTCCCTCGCCGCGCTCGGCGCGGCCACCGGCGACCCGGCGCACTCCACCGAACTCGCCGTCCTGATCGTCGCCAACCTCGCCGCGACCGTCCTGCGCTTCCTCCTCTTCCGGCTCTGGGTCTTCCCGGACGCCGCCGCCTCCTCAAGGAACACCCGATGACCACGGCCACGCCCCTCCCCGCCCCTGCCGAGGCGCCTTCCGGCGGCCGGCTCGCGCGCCTCCCCCACCGCCTCTGGCGCGGCAGGGCCGAGGACGCGCCCTGGGTACGCCCCGCGTTCCTGGCCCTCCTCCTCGTCACCACCGCGCTCTATCTCTGGAACCTGAGCGCCTCCGGCTACGCCAACTCCTTCTACTCCGCCGCCGTCCAGGCGGGCAGCGAGAGCTGGAAGGCCTTCTTCTTCGGCTCGCTCGACGCGGCCAACGCCATCACCGTCGACAAGCCGCCGGCCGCGCTCTGGCCGATGGCCCTGTCCGTGCGCCTCTTCGGGCTCGGTTCCTGGCAGATCCTGCTGCCGGAGGTGCTGATGGGGGTGGCGACGGTCGCCGTCCTGTACGCGGCGGTACGGCGCCGGTTCGGTGCGGGCGCCGGGCTGATCGCGGGCGCGGTCCTCGCGCTCACCCCGGTCGCGGCGCTGATGTTCCGCTTCAACAACCCGGACGCGCTGCTGGCGCTGCTGATGACGGTCGCCGTGTACTGCGTCCTGCGTGCCCTGGAGGACGCGAAGAGCGGGACGAAGTGGCTGGTGTGGGCCGGGGTCGCGTTCGGTCTCGCGTTCCTCGCCAAGACGCTCCAGGCGTTCCTGATCCTGCCGCCGCTCGCGGTCGTGTACGCGGTGTGCGCGCCGGCCGGGTTCGGTCGCCGGATGGGCCAACTGGCGCTCGCCGGGCTCGCGATGATCGTCTCCGCCGGTTGGTGGGTGGCGCTGGTCGAGCTCTGGCCGACCGGCTCCCGCCCGTACATCGGCGGCTCGCAGAACAACAGCTTCCTCGAGCTCACCTTCGGCTACAACGGCCTCGGCCGGATCAACGGCAACGAGGTCGGCAGCGTGGGCGGCGGGGGTCGCGGTGGCGGTCCCGGCGGCGGCGGTGGCGGCGGCTGGGGCGAGACCGGCATCGGGCGAATGTTCAACGACGCCGTCGGCGGCCAGATCTCCTGGCTGCTGCCCGCCGCGCTGATCCTGCTGGTGGCAGGTCTCGTCGTCACCTGGCGCTCGTCCCGTACGGACACGGCCAGGTCCGCGTTCCTGGTCTGGGGCGGTTCGCTGCTGATCACGCTGGCCGTGTTCAGCTTCATGGCCGGCATCTTCCACGAGTACTACACGGTGGCCCTCGCCCCGTACGTCGCCGCCCTGGTCGGCATGGGCGTGAGCGTCCTGTGGGAGGAGCGCGGCCGATTCCTCGCCTCCGCCGCGCTCGCGGTGACCGTCGCGGCGACGGCCGTCTGGGCGTACGTGCTGCTTGGCCGGACGCCCGACTGGCTGCCGTGGCTGCGCTGGACGGTCCTGGTCGCGGGTTCGCTCGCCGCGCTCGGCCTCCTGCTCGCCGGGCGGCTCGACCGGCGCGTGGGGCTCGGGCTCGCGGGCCTCGGGCTCGCGGCGGGGCTCGCGGGACCGTTCGCGTACACCCTGGAGACGCTGAGCACCGGCCACCAGGGCTCGATCGTGACCGCGGGGCCCGCGGGCGGGCGTGGCATGGGTCCGGGTGGCATGGGGATGGGCGGTCGGATGCCGGGCGGCGACGACGACGGCATGCGCAGGGACGGCGGGCGCGGCATGGGCCAGGGCCAGGGGCAGGGGCAGGGCCAGGGTCAGCCCGGGGGCACTCCGCCGCAGGGCACGGGCCAGTTCCCCGGCGGTACCCCGCCGCAGGGCCAGATGCCCGGCGGCACGGGCCAGTTCCCCACCCCGCCGCAGGGCGCCATGGAGCGCGGTGGCCCGGGAGGATTCGGCGGAGGCGGCATGGGCGGTCTCCTCAACGGAGCCTCGGTGGGCGCGAAGGCCAAGGCCGCGCTCCTCGCCGACGCCGACGACTACACCTGGGTCGCGGCCGCCATCGGCGCGCAGAACGCCGCCAGTTACCAGCTCGCGACCGAGAAGCCGGTGATGGCCATCGGCGGCTTCAACGGCAGCGACCCGTCCCCGACGCTCGCGCAGTTCAAGCAGTACGTGGCCCAGGGCAGGATCCACTACTTCATCGCCGGAGGCGGCATGGGCGGCGGCTCGGAAGGCGGTACGGGCGGAGGCGGTATGGGCGGTGGCTCGGAGATCTCCAGCTGGGTCTCGGCCACCTTCGAGGAGGTCACCGTCGACGGCGCCACGCTCTACGACCTCACGACCCCCAAGGAGTAGCCCGGAAATAACCGCTATACGGCGTACGAGAAACCCTTGTACGGTGTACGAGTCCAGCCCCCGTACACCGTACAAGGAGTGCCGCCCATGACGGCGACGACGACCACCGAGTCCTCACCCCCCGCCGCCACCGGCGGCCATCCGCAGCGCTGGCTGATCCTCGGCGTCATCTGCCTGGCCCAGCTCACCGTGCTGCTCGACAACACCGTCCTCGGCGTCGCCATCCCCTCGCTGACCTCGGAGCTCCACGCCTCCACCAGCGACATCCAGTGGATGATCAACGCCTACTCGCTCGTCCAGTCCGGCCTGCTGCTCACCGCCGGCAACGCGGCCGACCGCTACGGCCGCAAGAAGCTCCTCGCCCTCGGCCTCGCCCTCTTCGGCCTCGGCTCGCTCGCCGCCGGACTCGCCGAGTCCACCGGCCAGTTGATCGCCGCCCGGGCCGGCATGGGCGTCGGCGGCGCGCTGCTCATGACCACCACGCTCGCCGTCGTCATGCAGATCTTCGACGACTCCGAGCGGGTCAAGGCCATCGCCCTCTGGTCCACCGTCAGCTCGCTCGGCTTCGCCGCGGGACCGCTGATCGGCGGGGTCATCCTCAACCACTACTGGTGGGGAATGATCTTCCTCATCAACATCCCGGTGGCGCTCATCGGTCTCGTCGCCGTCCTCAAGCTCGTACCGGAGTCGAAGAACCCGCAGGGCGAGCGCCCCGACCTGCTCGGCGCGCTGCTCTCCACCATCGGCATGGTGGCGGTCGTGTACGCGATCATCACCGGCCCCGAGCACGGCTGGACCTCGGCGGAGGTGCTGGTCCCGGCCGCCATCGGCGTCCTGGTCCTCGGTGCCTTCGCGCTCTGGGAGCTGCGCATCCCGTACCCCATGCTCGACATGCACTTCTTCCGGAACCAGAAGTTCATCGGTGCCATCGGCGGTTCGCTGCTCGTCGTCTTCGGCATGGGCGGCTCGCTCTTCCTCCTCACCCAGCACCTGCAGTTCGTCCTCGGCTACGAGCCGCTCGAAGCCGGTCTGCGGATGGCCCCGCTGGCCCTGACCATCGTCGGCCTCAACCTGACCGGCCTCGGCCCGCGCCTCGTCATGAAGATCGGCACCCCGCTCGCGGTCCTGCTCGGCATGACGCTGGTCTCCGGCGGACTGCTGTCGATCGCCGTGCTCGGCGGCGGTACGGACGGCAGCTACTGGGGCATGCTGCTCGGCCTCGTCCTGATGGGCGCGGGCATCGCGGTCTCCTCCCCGGCCATGGCCAACGCGATCATGAGCGCCATCCCGCCGGAGAAGGCGGGCGTCGGTGCCGGGATCAACGGCACCCTCGCCGAGTTCGGCAACGGCCTGGGCGTCGCCGTCCTCGGCGCCGTCCTCAACGCCCGGTTCGCGGCGCTCGTCGCCGTCACCGCGACCTCGCTGCCCGCGGCGCTCGCGGCGGCGGGCAGCGACACCGAGCGGGCTCAGATCAGCGACGCCTTCGCCTCGGGGCTGCAGACCAGCCAGCTGGTCGGCGCGATCTCCGTCTTCGCCGGCGGTCTGCTGGCGGCGGCGCTGCTGAAGCGGGCCGAGCGCTCGGAGAGCAGGGCGGAGAGCAAGGCGCAGGGCTCGGAGATGAAGGCGGCGGCTGAATAGCATGGGGACGAAAGACGCGGTGACGGGCCGCTGAACGTGAGCACACGGAGGAACGCGATGGTCAAGGCCGCCGACCGGGCCAAGAACCCGGCGCGTTCCAGCGTGTGGCTCGAACAGCGCACCCCGCGCACCGGAGGCGGCCCGGCCGGCCTCGACCGCGAACGGATCGTCACGACCGCGATCCGGATGCTGGACGAGGAGGGCCTGGCCGGCCTCTCCATGCGCAAGCTGGCGACCGAACTGGGCGTCACGGCCATGTCCCTGTACTGGTACGTGGACACCAAGGACGACATCATCGAGTTCGCCGTCGACTCCGTGTACGGCGAGATCGACCTCGCCGCGGTCGCCGCCGCCGGGGAGTGGCAGGACCGGATCCGCGTCCTCGCCCTGGACTACCGGCGGATGCTGGTGCGCCACCCGTGGATGTCGCCGATCGCAGGCCAGTACCTGAACATCGGCCCGCACGCCATCGCCGTCGGATCCAAGATCCAGGAGGCGGTCCAGGACACCGGCCTGACCCTCGACCGGCAGCCGAGTGCCATGTCGGCCATCTTCCAGTTCGTGTACGGGTACGGGACGATGGAGTCCCAGTTCGCGCGGCGGGCGGACGAGGCGGGCATGTCGCAGGACGACTTCTACGGTGAGGCGATCAACGCCTTCCGCGACGACCCGAAGTTCGTCGAGGCGCTCGAACCGATGGCGGAGCTGCTGGACGAGCGGGCCTCGCACGGCAGCGTCAGCGCGATCTGGGACCGCGACTTCGACTACGCCCTGGACGTGCTGGTCGCGGGCATCGAGGTCATGGTCGCGCGGGAAGCCGGGACGAGTCCCGAGGCTCGGAGCAGCTGAGGACCCGAGGTTCGGAGCAGCTGAGGAAATGACGGAGCGGCGGGCCGTCCCCTGCCCGCCGCTCCGTACCCGACCCGGCCGCGCCTCCGCTCGGAGCGCGGCCGGGAGTCTTTCAGCCTTCCTTCGCCGTCGTCGTGGTGTTGCTCTTCAGGGCGACCTCCTTGATGAAGAGCGTCACCACGAAGGCGAGCAGCGCGAACGGCGCCGAGTAGAGGAAGACGTCCGCGACACCGTGCCCGTACGCGCTCTCCATGACGGTGCGGATCGGGGCCGGCAGCTTGTCCATGTCCGGGATCGCGCCGGAGCCCGCCCCGCCGCCCTGGCCCATGGCCGCCGCGGCCTTGGGGCCGAGTTCGGCCATGCCTTCCTTGACGTAGTCGGTGACCCGGTGGGCCATGACCGCGCCGAGCGCCGAGACACCGACCGCACCGCCGAGGGAGCGGAAGAAGGTGACGACGGAGGAGGCGGCGCCGAGGTCGGAGGGGGCCACCTGGTTCTGCGTGCAGAGGACCAGGTTCTGCATCATCATGCCGAGGCCGAGGCCGAGGACCGCCATGAAGAGCGCGATGTGCCAGTACTCCGTGTCGTAACGGATGGTGCCGAGCAGTCCGAGCCCGCCGGCGGCCAGGGCGCCACCGCTGACCAGCCACGCCTTCCAGCGGCCGGTCTTGGTGATGACCATGCCGGAGACGGTCGAGGAGACGAACAGGCCCGCGATCATCGGGATGGTCAGGACGCCGGACATCGTCGGCGACTCGTTCCGGGCCAGCTGGAAGTACTGGCTGAAGAAGACCGTGCCGGCGAACATCGCGACGCCCACGAAGAGCGAGGCGAGCGAGGCGAGGGTGATGGTCCGGTTGCGGAAGAGGCGCAGCGGGATGATCGGCTCGCTGGCCCTGGACTCGATGAGGAGGAAGAGCGCGCCGAGGAGGACGGAACCGCCGACCATGGCGGCCGTCTGCCAGGACATCCAGTCGTACTTGTCGCCCGCGAAGGTCACCCAGATGAGGATCAGGGACACGGCGGCGCTGATCATGAACGCGCCCGCCCAGTCGACCTTGACCTCGCGCTTCACGACCGGGAGCTTCAGGGTCCGCTGGAGGACCAGGAGCGCGATGATCGCGAACGGCACGCCGACGTAGAAGCACCAGCGCCAGCCGAGCCAGTCGGTGTCGGTGATGACGCCGCCGAGCAGCGGGCCGCCGACGGTGGCGACGGCGAAGGTGGCGCCGAGGTAGCCGCTGTACCGGCCGCGCTCACGCGGGGCGATCATCGCGGCGAGGATGATCTGGGAGAGCGCGGTCAGACCGCCGACGCCGATGCCCTGGACGACACGGCAGGCGATGAGCATGCCGGTGTTCTGGGAGAGACCGGCGACGACCGAGCCGGCGACGTAGATGACCAGGGCTATCTGGACCAGCAGCTTCTTGGAGAAGAGGTCCGCGAGCTTGCCCCAGAGGGGGGTGGTCGCGGTCATCGACAGCAGCGCGGCGGTGACGACCCAGGTGTACGCGGACTGGCCGCCGCCGAGGTCCTTGATGATCTCCGGCAGGGCGTTGGAGACGATCGTCGAGGACAGGATGGCGACGAACATGCCGAGCAGCAGCCCGGAGAGCGCCTCCATGATCTGGCGGTGCGACATGGGCGCACCGCCGGTGGAGTGGCCGCCCGCCTGCGTCGGCGGGGCTGGCGTGGTCGTGGCCATGAACGTCCTTTGCTCTTACGGCGCTGTGCGGCGCTTACGCGTGGTGGGCCCGGCAGTCGCCGAAGGAGTCGCGGAGACGGGCGAGGAGGTCGGTGAGGAGTTCGACGTCGTCGTCGGACCAGTCCGCGAGGTTGCGGGTGAGCATCGCGGTCAGCCTGCGGTCGAGTTCGTCGAGCTTCGCCCTGCCCTCGGCGGTGAGGTGCAGGATCCGGGAGCGTTTGTCGGCGGGGTCGGGAAGCCGTTCGACCCAGCCGCGCTCGACGGTGTGGGAGACGTGCCGGCTGCTGACGGACATGTCGACGGCCATCCGCTCCGAGATCCGGCTCATCCGCATGTCCCCGTCGTGCTTGAGGAGGGCGAGGACGATGGCGGATCCGCTGGGGCAGTCGGCGGGCAGGGACCGGGCCATGCCGCGCTTGACGGCGCCGATGGCGCTCACCTGGCGGGCGAGGTTCTCGTACCGGTTCGGCTTGTCCACCACACGACCCCACATGACGTCACGCATCTTGTTGCTTAGGGCAACGATAGAGATGGATGGTTGCTTCAGGCAAACTAAATCGGTCAAACCGCGCTAAAGAATCGGCAAAGCCGGGGGAGAGTGTGGCGAGAGGGCGGGGACCGGTGCCGGACCCGTGCCGGAAGGGGAGTGGTCGGGGCCGGGGCTTGGGGGCGGGAGCCGGGGTTCGCTAGGGTCCAGGCTCATGGCACACAACCCCCAAGCACCGTACGGCCAGGGCCCCGGCCCCGAGGGCAACTACGACCCGGCCGGCAGCACCCAGATGTTCCGCGCCTTCGTCGACGAGGGCCCGCAGGGCGGCGCCGGCGGCCGTCAGGCCGCGGCACCCCAGTCCTCCGGCCCCCGCGTGGGCCTCATCGTCGGCGTGATCGCCGCGATCGCGATCCTGGCGGCCGTGGGCTGGCTGGCCCTGGCCTGACGGCCCGACCCCGCACCGGCTCGGCGGCCGGCCGTCGGCCCTCGGCGGCCGTCGGGCGGCGGCCGTCCGGGCCGGCCGCCCCCGGCTGTGCACGTGACTGCACCGCACGTGAGCCGACCCGGTCCACCGGACGGCGATACCGGGCAAGTCGCACCACTATCCAGGAGTTCGCGCGAGGAACGTCCCGTACCTCCTCCTGGACCCCTCCCCGGAACCCTCCCCGGCCTCCTGCGTCAGCCGCGCGTCGACGACGAACCCCGCCCGCTCCAGGAGGTCGCCGATCCGGCCGGGCGGCAGCAGGTAGGAGGCGTACGACACCGGCAGCCCGCCGTAGGCCTCCGTCGGCCGGACCACCTCACCGTCCCCCACATGCCCCGCGAGCATCAGATGACCGCCGGGTGCGAGCGCGCGACGGAACTCCCCGAAGACGACGGGCAGCGCCTCCGGTGGCGTGTGGTGCGTGGAGTAGTAGGCGAGTACGCCTCCCAGGGCGCGGTCCGCCACCGGCAGCGCGGTCATCGACCCGACGACGAACGGCAGCTCCGGGTACGCCCGACGGGCCTGCCGGACCATCGCGGGCGACAGATCGACGCCGAACACGTCCGCGACCCCGCGCTCGGCCAGGTACGCCGTGACCTTCCCGGGCCCGCACCCCACATCCGCGACCGGTCCGAGCCGAGCCGCCCCGGCCGCCAGCTCGGCGAAGGCGTCCAGCATCCGGCGCGACACGGGATCCAGCCCCGTCGGCGGCGGAACCCTGCCGACGTACGCGGCGGCCACGGTGTCGTACGACTCCCGGACTGCGGTGAGGTGCGAGAGATCGGGCATGCCGACGACTCTAGGCAGCGGCGCGTCCCGCTCCGGCTCGCGCGCCCGACCGGCCCTTTCTATCCTGAGGCGATGAGACGGCACCGGGCCGGGACACTGGCCAGGTCACCGAGCACGCTGCCCCTGGCCGTCATGCTGGGCGTCGCGGTGGTCGACGCGGCCACAGGACCGGAGTACAACCTGCTCCCCGTGTACGCGGCAGGCCCGGCGCTCGCGTCCGCGCGCGGAACCGTGCGCACCGTCCTGACCATGGGCGCGGTCGCCGTCGTCCTCTGTCTCCTCTTCGCCTGGAAGGCCGACCGCTTCGGCGAGCTGCGCATGCAGGTCGCGCTGCTCGCCATCGGCTACGTCACGCTGGCCGCCGTCTACGCGACCCATGCCCGGCGGAAGACCGAACGCCGCCTCGTCGACGTGCAGGAAGTCGCCAAGACCCTGGAGGACGTGCTCTTCGCCCCCGTACCCCCGGCGATCGGCCCCGTCCGTATCGGGGCCTCCTACATCTCCGCGAGCCGCGCCACCCGCGTCGGCGGGGACCTGTACGAGGCGATGCCCACGCCCGACGGCGTCCGCCTGCTCGTCGCCGACGTCCAGGGCAAGGGACTGGACACCGTACGCGTCGCCGCCGTGGTCCTGAACGCCTTCCGGGAGGCCGGCCCCGAACTCGACGACCTGGCGGACGTCGGCCACCGCATCGAAACCGCCCTGGACCGCAGGACGGACGGCCAACGCTTCGTGACCGGCATCCTCGCCCAGATCAGCCCGACCGGACAGCTGGTCCTGCTGAACCGCGGCCACCCGGCGCCCCTGCTGCTCACCCGCGACAACGGCGTCGACTTCGTCGACTCGATCGAGCCCGCACCGCCGTTCGGACTCACCGCGCTGGCAGGCCCGGACGACCAGCAGGACAGCGTCACGCGCCGAACGCTCCACCCGGGCGACCGGCTGCTCTTCTACACCGACGGCCTGAGCGAGGCGCGGGACGGCGAAGGCCGGTTCTACCCCGTGGGCGAGCGCGCGGCACCCCTGCTGACCGGAGGCAGCCCCGACGAAGCCCTCGCCCGGCTGCGCACGGACGTCGCCACCTTCACCGGCACGCCCCCCGACGACGACTCCGCTCTGCTCCTGCTGGAGTTCGCCGGGAGATCCGCCGACTGACCCGTCACACTCGCGCCCCGCGCTCCGTCAGTGCGGTGAGCGAGCGAACAGCGCTCGCGGCCCACCGACCCGGGAGCCCGTCATGACCACCACGTACATCGTCGTCACCGCCGTCGCCGCGTTCATGGTCGGCTTCTCCGCGCTCTCGATCTTCATCAAGGCCCCGTGGGTCACCCAGCCCCTCACCGAGTACGGCGTCCCCACCACCTGGTGGCCCTGGCTGGGCCTGGCAAAGGCGGCGGGCGCGGCGGGCCTCGTGGCGGGGCTGTGGCTTCCCGCGATCGGCCTCGCGGCGGGCGTCGGCGTGGCCCTGTACTTCACCGGCGCCCTCATCACCGTGATCCGCGCCCGCTCGTACGCGCACGTCGTCTGGCCGATGATGTACGCGGCCCCGGCGGTCGCCGCGCTGTTCCTCGCCTGAGGCGCTGCGCTACGGCTCGATCCAGCGGCGCAGTGCGTCGATCGTGGTCTCCGGCGAGGAGTTGAAGCTGAGCCGGATGCCGGGCGCGTGCTCCAGGAGGACGTTCACGACCCGCTCGAACAGGAGGGTGTGCTCGGGAATCATCCGCACGCCCCCGCCGATCATCGCCAGCTCGATCTCGTGACCGCCGAGCGCCTCCACGACCGCCGCCCCGGCGGTCTCGGGGTCGGTGTCGACCAGGCACGTGACGATGTCGAACCCGGCGTCCTTGAGCGCGGAGTTCGCCGCCTCGATGCGCGCGGTGAGCGACTCCTTGGTGACGCCCTCGGGCATCGTGCGGAAGTCGAGCGACCTGGGGTGCAGCCCGATGGACAGCACCCTGGTGCCCCTGGGCAGCATCCCGCTCACAGCGCCCTCACGAACGAGCCCCACGCCCGGCTCCCGAAGCTGCTTCTGATCCCCGTCGCGGGCTGCGGATCGTGCCTCTCCATGACGCCCGTACCCTTCGATCAAGTCGCTTACCAGCGCGGCGTGTTGGCGGAACGACAGCGCATCCGCCCTCAGCCCATTCTGCACGAAGACGTCGGGGCGGCGAGACGGACGCCGACGTGTTGCTCCGGCGGCACCGGAGCGCGTGTCACCCGCCGGTCACTTCCACGTCGCCGTGACCTTCTGGGTGTCGACGCGCATGCCGAGCGGGACGCGCCAGGAGTCCACGCAGACCGTGTACGTGTGGGTCCGCGCCGTTCCCGGGGCGATCGGGGCCGGCAGGGGCTGGGCCGACTCGATGGTCGCCCAGTCGACGCCCAGCGCGCCGATGATGTGCGTCGCGAAGGTGACCGTCCCCGAAGTGGCGGCCGTGCCACCGGTGTTGCGGAAGGTCATGGTGACCTTCTCGCACCAGCGCTTGTCGGCGTCCGTGAGCACCGGGGCCGAGAGCGTCAGGGTGGCGGGTGTCGCCGGTGGGGCCGGGGTGGTCGGTGGTGGTGGGGTCGTCGTGCCCGGGGGCGGGGCGGTCGCGGTGTTGGGCGGGCGTGTGGGGCGGCCGGGGGGCGAGGTCGTCCCGGGGGCCGCGCTCGTCGTCGTACCGGAGCCCGTGTCCGAGCCCGTGGCCGAGCCCGTGGCCGTGTTTCCCGGAGCCGTGCCGCCTGGTGCCGGAGTCGTGCCCGGGGCCCGTGGTGACGGGGACGTCGTGCTCGATGTGGTCCCGCTCGTCGAGGGGGACGGGGTGCCGTCGAGGGGGATCAGGGTGACCGATCCCGAAGGGGCGATCGGGCCCTTGGGTGAGGAGCCCGCGCCGACGGCCGCGTAGCCCTCGTCGTCGCTGCCGCTGCCGCACGCGGTCAGCGCTCCGCCCAGGCAGAGCGCGACCACTGTCAGGAGTGACCTCTGTCGCCGCATGGCGGCAGTCTTGCTGACGGAGTGTCAGTTGGGAATGCGATTGCCGAATTTGCCGCGGATGAGGGTCAGTCGGCGATCAGGCCCTGGCGGAGCTGGGCGAGGGTCCGGGTGAGGAGGCGCGAGACGTGCATCTGGGAGATGCCGACCTCCTCGCCGATCTGCGACTGGGTCATGTTGGCGAAGAACCGCAGCATGATGATCTGCCGCTCACGGGGCGGGAGTTTGGCGAGGAGGGGCTTCAGGGACTCGCGGTACTCGACGCCCTCCAGGGCCGTGTCCTCGTAGCCGAGGCGGTCCGCGAGGGAGCCCTCGCCGCCGTCGTCCTCCGGGGAGGGGGAGTCGAGCGAGGAGGCGGTGTACGCGTTGCCGACCGCGAGGCCGTCGACGACGTCCTCCTCGGACACGCCGAGCACGGCGGCGAGTTCGGGGACGGTGGGCGAGCGGTCGAGCTTCTGGGCGAGTTCGTCGCTGGCCTTGGTGAGGGCGAGGCGCAGCTCCTGGAGCCGGCGCGGGACGCGGACCGACCAGGAGGTGTCGCGGAAGAAGCGCTTGATCTCGCCGACGACGGTCGGCATCGCGAACGTCGGGAACTCCACGCCGCGTTCGCAGTCGAAGCGGTCGATCGCCTTGATCAGACCGATGGTGCCGACCTGGACGATGTCCTCCATCGGCTCGTTGCGGGAGCGGAAGCGGGCGGCCGCGTACCGGACGAGGGGGAGGTTGAGCTCGATCAGGGTGTCGCGGACGTACGTCCGCTCGGGGCTGTCCGCGGCGGCGCCTTCGTCGTCCAGGGCGCGCAGGCGGAGGAAGAGGGAGCGGGAGAGTGTGCGGGTGTCGATGGCTTCCGGCGTGACAACAAGCGGCGCGGGGGCTTCCACGGTCTCCGCCGACGGCTGGACCGGCATCGTCGCCGATGCCATCTCCGGCGTCGCCTCGGGCGTGAGCGTGAGCACCTTCGAGCTGCCCTGTTCTGCGGACATGCCACCCCCTTGAGGTCGCGGACGGTCGCGGCGGCCACGACCATCGGAGGAACGCAGCCTCCACCTGAATACCGGAGGCGGGGCTGCGGCAAACGCGGTTCCAGCAGAATGTCACATGTCGGCAACACGCTGTAGTGACTTGTCGACATGGCGTGGGCGAATATCCGCAGGAAACAAGGGGTGTACGGCATTTGGGACGCCGTGGAACTGCTCCGAACCGGTCTACCCGTTCCGGTTACGCCTCGATCCTGTTTGCGGATCTCAATCGGGCGAAGCTCCGGGCGAGGAGCCTTGACACATGCATCTGCGAGACGCCGAGTTCCTGGCTGATCTGAGACTGGGTCAAGTTGCTGTAGTAGCGCAGCATCAGGATGCGCTGCTCGCGCTCGGGCAGCTGTACGAGCAGATGCCGTACGAGGTCGCGGTGTTCGACGCCGGCGAGGGCCGGGTCCTCGTAGCCGAGGCGGTCGAGGAGGCCGGGCAGTCCGTCGCCCTCCTGGGCGGCCTCCAGGGAGGTGGCGTGGTACGAGCGGCCGGCCTCGATGCAGGCCAGCACCTCGTCCTCGCCGATCTTCAGGCGCTCCGCGATCTCGGCGGTGGTGGGCGAGCGGCCGTGGGCGGTGGTGAGGTCCTCGGTGGCGCCGTTGACCTGGACCCAGAGCTCGTGGAGCCGGCGCGGTACGTGCACGGTGCGGACGTTGTCGCGGAAGTACCGCTTGATCTCGCCGACGACCGTGGGCATCGCGAAGGTCGGGAACTGCACGCCCCGGTCCGGGTCGAAGCGGTCGATGGCGTTGATGAGCCCGATGGTGCCGACCTGGACGACGTCCTCCATCGGCTCGTTGCGGGAGCGGAAACGGGCCGCCGCGTACCGCACGAGCGGGAGGTTGGCCTCGATCAGCGCCCCGCGTACGCGGTCGTGTTCGGGGGTGCCCGGCTCAAGGTCCTTGAGCTGCCCGAAGAGCACCTGGGTCAGGGCCCGGGTGTCGGCGCCGCGACTGCTCGGGGGGCGGGTGCTCTGGGGTCGGTGGGGCTGGGTGCTCGTCGGCCGGTCGTGCTGTGGCCGGGGGCGTGAGGTCTCCGGCCCGCCGGCCTCGTTCTGGGGCGGGACCTGAGGCGCTGTACTGGCCGGCACGTTCACGCCACCCCTTTTGCTGGTCAACTACGGTCAACTCATCCGTCAAAAGCGGTCATAGCATCACAAGACATGTCCACTGTGTGCAAGCACCGCATAGCGACGTGTTGGGGGCGTCGCGGCGGACGCCAACACCCGGAAGGCCCCCCGCCGTGACGGCGGGGGGCCTTCGGAGATCGGGGCCGGAGCGGACCGGGGGTGGACCCTTGGGGCCGCCGGGGCCGCGCTCTAGTACGTGTAGTCCGCGATCACCCACGTGGCGATCTCACGCCACAGGGCGACACCCGCCTGGTGGGCGGGGTGCTCCAGGTAGCGCTGGAGCGCATCGGGGTCCTCGACCGCCGAGTTGATGGCGAAGTCGTACGCGATCGGGCGGCCGCTGATGTTCCAGCCGCACTCCCAGAACGCCAGCTCCGGGATCTCCTTCTCCAGCCCGTCGAACGCCTGGGCGGCGGCCAGCGCGCGCGGGTCGTCCTTCGCGATGCCCTCGTTGAGCTTGAACAGGACCAGATGGCGGATCACAGCAGGACTCCTCGTCGGTGGTTCTAGTTGACGAGTTCGGTCATGAACTCGCCGACGCCCTGTGCGGCGGACGATATGCCCTCGAACCCTACCTGGACGAGATCGGCGGCCCTGTCCGGGGAATTGATGATCGTGTACAGCACGAAGACCACCAGCGCGTACAGCGCGACCTTCTTTGCTTGCGCCATCTGCCGCGCCCTCCCCTGTCTGCGACCCCTGTGTGGACGCGTGAGTCTAACGGAGCCACTTCAGCCACTTCACCGGACCTTTATGGACCAAGGGCCCGGGGATCGGGGCCCTTTGCCGCCCCCCGGAAGGGTGACGGCAGAGCAGTATGGATGTCGAGCCCGGCGGATCTGGCAGGAATCCGAAGGGCTGAGGAACCGGCCCTCACTGCGGGGTCCGCACCGCGAGCTTCCCCCCTGACTGCGGTACGGACTTGCAGGACCGGTTCTCATCGGGGGGAGCGGCTTGTCCCCCCGATGCCGCTCCCCCCGTCCGACGAAGAAGGCCCCGGCCCGCGCCGTGAAGCGCGGCCGGGGCCTTCTGCCGTGTCGGCCCGCGCTGGTCCGTGTCCGCCCATGCCGGCCCGTGCCCGTGCGTCGCCGTACCCGTCCCCGGACACGCCGAAGGGCCCGGTGCGACGCACCGGGCCCTTCGATCGAAGCGGTAGCGGAGGGATTTGAACCCTCGGTGACTTGCGCCACACTCGCTTTCGAGGCGAGCTCCTTCGGCCGCTCGGACACGCTACCGAGAGAGAGCTTAGCCCAAACATGCCCTGCGATGAAATCCGTATCGATCCGCAGGTCGGAGCGGGGGTCAGCGGGCCCGGAAGAAGGCCGTCAGCTGTGCCGAGCACTCCTCGCCGAGGACGCCCTGGATCACCTCGGGGCGGTGGTTGAGGCGGCGGTCGCGGACGAGGTCCCAGAGCGAACCGGTCGCGCCCGCCTTCTCGTCGAGCGCGCCGAACACCAGCCGGTCGACCCTGGACTGCACGAGTGCGCCGGCGCACATCACGCAGGGCTCCAGGGTCACGACGAGCGTGCAGCCGGTCAGCCGCCACTCGCCGACCGCCGCCGCGGCCCGGCGCAGGGCCAGGACCTCGGCGTGGGCGGTCGGGTCGCCGGTCGCCTCGCGCTCGTTGTGGCCGACCGCGAGGACCGTGCCGTCCGGGGACAGCACGACCGCGCCGACCGGTACGTCACCGGCCAGCGCGGCGCGGTCGGCCTCGGCGAGCGCGAGCCGCATGGGCTCACGCCAGGGATCCCGCACCGGGTCGGCGGCGGGGGTCGGGGTGGGTACGGGGTCGGGTACGGGTACGGGTACCGGGTCGGGTACTGCTTCGGTCACTAGCGGACGGTCTCCAGGACGTCCGAGGCGCCCAGCGCGTCCGCGATCTCGCCGAGCGCGTCGCTGTCGAGCTCCTGCAGCTGGCTCTCGGACATGCCGAGGTCCGCGAGGAGCAGCCGGTCGCCCAGCGGTTCGGCGGGCACGCCGTCGACGGAGGCGGCGGCCTCGTCGTCCTCGTCGTCCCGGTCGAGCGGCTCGCCGTCCTCGGTGCCGTCGAGGTTCAGGTCGTCCAGGGTGTCGGCGTCGTCCTGGTCGTCCCCGAGGATCTCCTTGGTCAGGATCTCCCCGTACGAGGAACGGGCGGCGGCAGCCCCGTCCGACACGTAGATACGAGGGTCGTCCTCGCCCTCGATCCTGAGCACGCCGAACCAGGCGTCCTCCTGCTCGATGAAGACGATGACCGTGTCGTCGTCGACCGAGGCATCGCGGGCCAGGTCGACCAGATCCGACAGGGTCTCCACGTCGTCGAGCTCCGTGTCGCTCGCTTCCCACCCGTCTTCGGTGCGCGCGAGCAGTGCGGCGAAGTACACCGTGACTCTCCCACTGATCAGAGGATTTTCGATCCGGCGGTGCCCTCCTGAGTGCCCCGCCCAATCGGCATCGTGGCAGAAACAGCGGCTTCAGGAGAGGTCTTCGGCTCTTGCGTCGTGCATCAGTCTGAACGACACGCCGACGGTGGGCGCGCGAACCCGGCGCACTTTCCCGGCGCACGGCCCCGGCGCACGGGCGGCGCGCGCGTGGCGCCGGGCGCCGTCGCCGTCACCAGCGGAAGGTCCGCATCCGCATGGCCTGGCGCATCCGGGCAGCCCGCGCGCGCCGGGGCTGGACGCGGTCGCGCAGCGCCTTCGCCTCGTGCAGCTCGCGCAGGAACTGGGCGCGGCGCCTGCGGCGCTCCGCGTCCGTCTCGGGCGGCGTCTCACCGCCCCGTACGTCCGCCGGGTCTTCCGGTCTCGGCATGGGCCACACCACCCCACGACTCGGTCCTTGCCCCCACCTTCCCTCCCCGGCGTGGGTTGATGCCAGTGCGGGCTACTGTTGGAGTCATGCGTCTCCACGTCGTCGATCACCCGCTGGTCGCCCACAAGCTCACCACGCTGCGCGACAAGCGCACCGATTCCCCGACCTTCCGCCGGCTCGCCGACGAGCTGGTCACCCTGCTCGCCTACGAGGCCACCAGGGACGTGCGCACCGAGCAGGTCGACATCGAGACCCCCGTCACGCCGACGACCGGCGTGAAGCTGTCGTACCCGCGGCCGCTGGTGGTCCCGATCCTGCGCGCCGGTCTCGGCATGCTCGACGGCATGGTCCGGCTCCTGCCGACCGCCGAGGTCGGCTTCCTCGGCATGATCCGCAACGAGGAGACGCTGGAGGCGTCGACCTACGCGACGCGGATGCCGGAGGACCTCTCGGGCCGCCAGGTGTACGTCCTCGACCCGATGCTGGCGACCGGCGGCACGCTCGTCGCGGCGATCCGCGAGCTGATCAAGCGCGGCGCGGACGATGTCACCGCCGTCGTGCTGCTCGCCGCCCCGGAGGGCGTCGAGATCATGGAGCGCGAGCTGGCGGGCACGCCGGTGACCGTCGTGACGGCCTCGGTCGACGAGCGCCTGAACGAGCACGGCTACATCGTGCCGGGGCTCGGCGACGCCGGCGACCGGATGTACGGCACCGCCGACTAGCGGATCGGGCGGCGGTACCTCAGCACTTCGCGGCGGGCGCGGGCTTGGGCTTGTTCAGAGCGACCAGGGCCGCGTCCGCCGTCGTCTTGGCGTCCAGCGACTTGAACGCCGTACCGATGATCAGGTCCACGTCCGCCGTCGCGCGCGGGTCCGTCTTCGTCGCGGCGCCCTTCAGCTGGGTGCCGAGGACGGGGAACGCGCCCTTCGTCGCGGTCGGGCCGCCGAGCAGGATCGCGGCGCCGGGGACCTTCTTGTCGTACGCGGCGGGGGCGTTGCCGACCTTGCCGATGACGAAGCCGCGCTTCTTCAGCTCGTCGGCGGTCGACTTCGCGAGGCCGCTGCGCGGGGTCGCGTTGTAGACGTTGACGGTGATCTGCGAGGGCTTGGGGAGGGCGGCCACGGGCGTGCCGGTCGCCTTCGGTGCGACCGGCTTGCAGTCGGGACCCCGGCCGGCGGTGGTCTTCGTGTCGTCCGCGCTTCCGCCCGAGAACACGTCGACGAGCTGCAGCGTCCCCCACCCGGCCGCGCCGAGCACGACCACGGCGGCTCCGGCCGCCAGGACGATCCTGCGCCGGTGGCGGGGGCGGCGCATGCGCGGGTACTTGTCCCCCGTGATGCGGTACTTTCCGCCCATTCCGGGGGGAGTGAGCATGCTCATGGACGCAGCGTAATGCCGCTGCCGAGGGTTGGATACCGGAAGATCATGTGATCGCGTCCGGATGGGCGGGTGGAGTCCCCGAAAGGATCAGCCGAGCGCCGTCCCGGGGGAAGGGGCCGAGGTCAGTCGCGGGGAAACGACCGAGGTCAGTCCGGGGGAGGGACCGAGGTCAGTCCCGGGGAACGACCGAGGTCAGTCCATCTCCAGGACGCGGGCGTGCAGCACCTGTCGCTGCTGGAGCGCCGCGCGCACGGCGCGGTGCAGCCCGTCCTCGAGGTAGAGGTCGCCCCGCCACTTCACGACGTGCGCGAAGAGGTCGCCGTAGAAGGTGGAGTCCTCGGCGAGCAGCGTCTCCAGGTCCAGCTGGCCCTTGGTGGTGACCAGCTGATCGAGGCGGACCGGGCGCGGGGCGACGTCCGCCCACTGCCGGGTGCTTTCCCGGCCGTGGTCGGGGTACGGCCGGCCGTTTCCGATGCGCTTGAAGATCACACGGAAAGCCTACCGGGCGAGCGGCTCCCGGCGCAGCCACGCGGAGCCGATGGGATGCTGGGGCGAACTATGACAATTCGGTAACTAGGGGTCCTGTCATGAGCGTGAGCGAGCAGTCTCCGACCGGCCAGATCGCGGCGGGGTACGCCTTCTCGGGGCCCGCGCTGGAACTGGGCGCCCTGCTGTGGAACGGCGAATGTCACCCGGACGCGCGTATCAGGATCCCCCTCCCGATGCTCAACCGGCACGGTCTGGTCGCGGGCGCGACCGGCACCGGCAAGACGAAGACGCTCCAACTCGTCGCCGAGCAGCTGTCCGCGAACGGGGTGCCGGTCTTCCTCGCGGACATCAAGGGGGACGTCTCGGGGATCTCCGCGCCCGGAGCCGACGGCGAGAAGGTCCGGGAACGGGCGGGGCAGGTGGGGCAGGAGTGGGCGGCGACCGGCTTCCCGTGCGAGTTCTACGGGCTCGGCGGGGTCGGTCCGGGGATTCCCGTACGGGCCACCGTGACCAGCTTCGGGCCGGTGCTCCTGTCGAAGGTGCTCCAGCTCAACCAGACCCAGGAGCAGTCGCTCGGGCTGATCTTCCACTACGCGGACCAGAAGGGTCTGGAGCTGGTGGACCTGAAGGATCTGCGCGCGGTGGTGGCCTTCCTCGTCTCGGACGTGGGCAAGCCGGAACTGAAGGGCATCGGCGGGCTCTCGACCGTGACGGCCGGGGTGATCCTGCGGGCCATCACGGCGTTCGAGCAGGCGGGCGCGGGCGGGTTCTTCGGCGAGCCCGAGTTCGACACGAGCGAGTTCCTGCGGACGGCCGCCGACGGGCGTGGCGTCGTCTCCGTACTGGAACTTCCGGCGGTGCAGGACAAGCCGCAGCTGTTCTCGACGTTCCTGATGTGGATGCTGGCGGATCTGTACGGGGACCTGCCGGAGGTCGGTGACCTGGAGTTGCCGAAGCTGGTCTTCTTCTTCGACGAGGCGCATCTGCTGTTCAAGGGGACGTCCAAGGCGTTCCTGGAGGCGATCACGCAGACCGTGCGGCTGATCCGCTCCAAGGGGGTCGGGGTCTTCTTCGTGACGCAGACCCCGAAGGACGTGCCGGGCGACGTGCTCGCGCAGTTGGGCAACCGGGTGCAGCACGCGCTGCGGGCGTTCACCCCGGACGACGCGAAGGCGCTGAAGGCGACGGTACGGACGTTCCCGAACTCCGCCTACGACCTGGAGGAGGTCCTGACCGGCCTCGGGACGGGTGAGGCGGTGATCACCGTGCTGAGCGAGACGGGCGCGCCGACGCCGGTTGCGGCGACCCGGCTGCGGGCCCCGGAGTCCCTGATGGGGCCGATCGACGCGGCCGCTCTGGAGGCGGCGGTGAAGGGCTCGCTGCTGTGGGGGCGGTACGCGGAGGCGGTGGACCGGGAGTCCGCGTACGAGAAGCTCACGGCGGAGCAGCAGGCGGCGGAGGCGGCGGCGGTCCGGGCCGCGGAGGAGGCCGAGGCGGAGAAGGCGGCGGAGAAGGCGACGCGGGCCGCCCCGAAGAAGGAGGACGCGTCGCTCGCCGAACAGGTGGTGGGCAGCGGGATCTTCAAGTCGCTCGCGCGGTCGATCGGGACGCAGCTGGGGCGGGAGATCAGCCGGTCGATCTTCGGGACGGCGCGGCGGAAGCGGTAGGGCCCTGGAAACGGTAGGGCCCGGTCCCCTTGCGGGAGCCGGGCCCTGGGATGCCGTGAGGCTTCCGGTTACTCCGTCACCTCGTGGTCGTGGCCGTCGTGCAGGCCACCGCCGCTGCCCGCGTCGCCGTCCGTGGGGACGGTGGTGACCGGACGCTTGAGGGAGCTGATGTCGTGGGCGTAGGTGCCCACGGCGTTGGCGATGATGTCGATGTTGGCGTCGAAGGCCGTCATGTTGATGTTCGACAGGTTGTCGCCGGCGGCGTGGTAGTTCACGTCGTACGCGACACCGGCCGTGCCGCCGAACTTCGCCGCCTGCGCCGCCGTCTTGATGCCCTCGGCGCCGGTGAACGTGCCGCCGGAGGGGATGCCGATCTCGATGAACGGGCCGTAGTCCGAGCGGCCCGTGAAGTCGGTGCCCTCGTGCGGGAGGCCGCGCTTGTCCATGAAGTCGGTGATGTCCCGCTCCAGTTGGGCGGAGCCCTCCGGACCCGCGCCCGCGCCGACGCCGTCGGAGTTGTCGCCGTCGTAGACGAACAGGCCGTAGTTCGGCGAGGCGATCATGTCGAAGTTGAGGTAGAGCTTGACTTCCTTCTTGTCCAGCTCGCTCATGTTCGCGACGTAGTGCTCCGAGCCGAGCAGCCCGTTCTCCTCCGCGGACCACCAGGCGAAGCGGACCTTGTTGCGGACCTTGTCCTTCGACTCGGCGAGCTCGAGGGCGGCCTGGAGGAGGCCGGCGGAGCCGGAGCCGTTGTCGTTGATGCCGGGTCCCGCCGTCACCGAGTCGAGGTGCGCGCCGAGCATCACGGTGTTGGCGGCGTTGCCGCCCTTGGTCTCCGCGATGACGTTGTTGGTGGTGCGGTTCTCCTGGAGCTGGCGGATCTCGAAGGAGAGGGTCACCGGGCCCTTGGCCAGGTCGGCGGCGAGCTTCTCGCCCTCGGCCTGGGTGACGCCACCGGTCGGGATCTTGCCCGCGGCCGGGTCGCCGAGGGTGCCGGAGAGCGCGCCCTCGGTGTTGTTGTAGACGATCGCGCCGACGGCGCCGGCCGCGGCCGCGTTCTCCTGCTTGGCGGCGAAGGTGCAGCCACCACGCTTGATCAGGGCGATCTTGCCGGTGAAGGCGCCGGCCGTGAAGTCGCCCGGCTCACAGCCGTTGGTGCCGTCGGCGTCGACGGGGGCGGCCGCGAGGTCGGCCTTGATGCCGCCGACCGGGGTCGACTTCGTGTACGTCATCGCGGAGATGGTGACGTCACGCGGCGCCGGGGAGATCACGGAGGCCTTCTCGGCCAGCGTCTGCGTGTAGAGGAAGCTGAACTGCTGGTACGAGACGTTGTAGCCGGCCTTCTTCAGCTGCTGGTACACGTACGCCGCGGAGGCGTCGTGCCCGAGCGAGCCGGCCGCGCGGTGACCGCCGGCCGAGTCGGCTATCGCCTGGAACTTCTGCAGGTGCTTGTAGGCACCCTGCGCGGAGGTCTCGCGGACGAGCTTCTTCGCCAGCTGCGCGGCGTCCCGTGCGGGCTTGGCCGCGGGGTCGTGCTTGGCGGTGGCGGGGGAAGCGGCGGCCAGCAGGAGCGGGGTAGCGAGTGCGGCTGCGGCCAGGGTGGCCGCGGCTCTGCGAGAGGATGCGTTCACAGAGGTCCTTCCCGGTGCGAACGAGGTTGAAGGGAAGTTAGCGATCTCCGGCGGCTTCTGTGAACAGGTACGGCACAATTCATGTCTCATTTAGCAGGATTGACATCCGGAACGATCAATTCCCGGACGATTTGCTCCCCTTCGCCGCTTTGGCCTCCTTCGCGGCCCGCTTGGCCTCCTGCTTGAAGGCCCGTACTTTCGCCAGCGACTCGGGTCCCGTGATGTCGGCCGCCGAGCGGTACGAGCCCTGGTCGCCGTAGGCCCCCGCCGCCTCCCGCCAGCCCTCGGGCCGGACGCCGTACTGCTTGCCGAGCAGGGCCAGGAAGATCTGCGCCTTCTGCACCCCGAAGCCGGGCAGCGCCTTCAGCCGGGCGAGCAGCTCCTTGCCGCTCTTCGCGTCCGCCCAGACGGCCTCGGCGTCACCGCCGTACTCGTCGACGAGGAACTGGCACAGCTGCTGGATCCGCTTGGCCATCGACCCCGGGTAGCGGTGCACGGCGGGCTTGTCGGAGAGCAGCGCCCCGAAGGCCTCGGGGTCGTACGCGGCGATCTGCCCGGCGTCGAGATCGTCCGCGCCGAGCCGCTGCGCGATCGTGTAGGGCCCGGAGAACGCCCACTCCATGGGCACCTGCTGGTCGAGCAGCATCCCGACGAGCGCGGCGAGCGGGGAACGGCCGAGGAGTTCGTCGGCCTCGGGCTGCTGGGCGAGGTGGATCTCGGTGGTCATGCCCCGATGATCGCGCCGGGCGCGGGGCGCCGCACGGCCGTTCACCCGCCTGCCGCTCTGGGAGAGTGACGGTCAGCTTTCGGCGAAGCGGGCGAGGGACGAGAGGATGAGGGCGCGGGTCTGTTCGCTGCCGAGGTGGCCGACGCCTTCGATCACGTGGAGTTCCGCGTCCGGCCAGGCTCGGGCGAGCTCCCAGGCCGTGGTCGGCGGGCCGCCCATGTCCTGGCGGCCGTGGATCAGGATGCCCGGGATGCCGGCGAGCCGGTGGGCGTCGCGGATCAGGGCGCCCTCCTCCAGCCAGGCCCCATGGGCGAAGTAGTGGGCGCAGATCCGGACGAAGGCGAGCCGGGGGTCGTCGACCCGGTCGGTGTACGGGGTGCCCATGCCCTCCAGGGACAGCACCGCGTCCTCCCAGGCGCACCAGTCCGCCGCCGCCTTCTCCCGCACGGAACGGTCGGGGTCCTCCATCCGGCGGGCGTACGCGGCGACGAGTTCGGCCGCCGCGGGCGCTGTCGCGCCGGCGGCCTTTGTCCCGTCCGTCGCCCCCTCGCTCCCGGGGCCCTCGACCCCCGCGCGGAAGCGCTCGTGCGCCTCCGGGAAGAACGACCCGGCGCCCTCGTACAGCCAGGCGATCTCCGAGCGGCGGGTGGTCGTCACGGAGACGATCACGATCTCGGAGACGCGCTCGGGGTGGGCCTCGGCGTACGCGAGGATCAGGGTGGAGCCCCAGGAGCCCCCGTAGAGGAGCCAGCGGTCGACCCCGAGGTGCTCGCGCAGCCGCTCCATGTCCGCGACGAGGTGCGCGGTGGTGTTCACCGACATGTCGGCGGCCGGGTCGCTCGCGTGCGGGAGCGAGCGACCGCAGCCGCGCTGGTCGAAGAGGACGATCCGGTACTTCTCCGGGTCGAAGACCCGGCGGTTGCTCGGGCGCGCCCCCGCGCCCGGGCCGCCGTGCACGTACAGGGCGGGCTTCCCGGCCGGGTTGCCGGCGACCGAGTAGTGGACGCGGTTGCCGTCACCGACGTCGAGCAGGCCCTCTTCGTGCGCTTCGGTCTCCGGGAACATCCGGCCGACCCTACCGGGGCGTGAGCCTCGTCGTCGGGGTCTCGCACCACTGGAGGAGCGAGGGCCACTCCCCGTACCCCGAGTCCGGCGTCAGGTGCGCGCCGCCCGGGATCACGTCCATGTCGAGGCCGAGCGGGATGCCGTAGGGGACGTCGGCGCCCTCGGGGCAGTACGGGTCGCCGGCGGCGTACACCAGCCGGGCCGGGGCCTTGAGCCGTACGGCCCCGAGGTCGAGCCCCTCCGCGAAGCCGGCGATCTCCGGGATCGACGCGGTCACGGCGGGCGACGGCGGGGCGACGAGCAGGACCCGGTCGACATCGAGCCCCTCCGGGTCGAGGGCGGCGGCCCGCAGCCAGAGGACGACGGACAGGCTGTGGGCGATCACGGTGAACTCGCCGCCGTCGGCGGGGCGGTGAAGGTTCTCCCTCAGCGCGCCCAGCCACTCCGCCAGGACCGGAGCGTCCGGCTCCGGCAGCTGGGGATACCGGACCTCGTGCCCGCGCTCGGCGAGCCGCCCCGCGAGCCAGTGGTGCCAGTGGCCGGGCGGACGGTGGTTCTGGAAGCCGTGGAGGAGAAGGAAGGTCGCCATGGGCCGATGGTGTGGGTCGGGGGCGGGCCCGGTCCAGAGGATTCCGGGGAATGGACGCCTGGACCGGACCCGCGTGGGGGCGGTTCGGG
>NZ_JBEZNQ010000014.1:0-95794 GCF_040653315.1 Streptomyces sp. NPDC047981
CCGCGAAGGCCGTCCACACCGTGGCCACCCCCCGATCCCGGCCGGCACCACGCGGCGCGCGCAGCCGTCCCCGGCCGGCACCACGCGGCGCGCGGACCGCCGTGCCCGCCCGTGCCCCGCTCATGGCTCCCCCACCCCGACCGTGTCCTCGGCGAGTGCCGCCGCACCGGCGCGCAGCGTCAGGCCCATGCCGCCAGGACCGGGTGCGGGGGCCTCCACAGTCACCCGCCACAGCTCGCCCGAACGGGTGACCGCGACCCGCGCGCCCTCCGGCGCGGCCGCCCGGGCGGCCGCCTCTGCGCCGGCCACCGGCTCGGACCTGGCCACCGCCCGCGCCCCGGCCCGCGCCGCGTCCACGCACTGGATCTGCGCGGCGGCGGCGCCGAGCGCCCAGACCAGCGCCATGGTGAACACCACCAGCGCGGGCAGTGCCATCGCCGCCTCCACGGTCACGGCGCCCCGGTCGTCAGAACGGCGCATCGAGCGCCTTCCCGATCACGGACTCCAGTGCTCCGGAGACCGACCCACTGGTCACGATCTTGTAGAGGACCGTCGCGAACCCGGCCGCCGCGATCGTCCCCATCGCGTACTCCGAGGTGGTCATCCCCGCGTCGCCCCGGGCGGCCGCCCGCCGGTCCCGCCACCGGGCGATCGTCCGCCGCGTGCGCGGCGTCCGTTCCCCCGTGGCCGCGGTGGTGCCCGTAGCCGTCCGGACTGTCTTCGTCATGCCAACCCCCATGTGTGGTCCTTGTGTTCGCCGTTTTCGTGATGCGTCGTCGTGCTTCGTGGTCAGTTCCGCAGGAGCCCGGTCGCGAGGCCGATCACCACCGGGGCCACCCCCACCGCCAGGAAGGCAGGCAGGAAGCAGAGCCCCACGGGTGCGGTGATCAGGACCTGGGCCCGCTGGGCGCGGGCCGCCGCCGCGCGGGCCCGTTCCGCGCGCAGGTCGGTCGCGTGCCGTGCGACGGCCTCGGCGGCGGGCGCCCCCGAGGAGCCGGCCCGCTCCAGGCAGCGGGCCAGGGCCTCGGCTCCCGGTATCGCGCCGAACCTCCGCCACACATCGGCCGGTTCACCACCGAGCCGCAGCTCTCCGGCCGTCCGCGTCAGCCGCTCGCCGAGCGGTCCGCCCAGCGAGCGCCCCACCGCCTCGGCCGCCTCGCCCGGCCCCGCTCCGGCGGACGCGCAGGCCGCCAACAGGTCGGCCGCGAGCGGCAACTGCCGTACGGCCTCCTCCTCGTCGCCGACCGCGGGGGCGCGGCGCGCGCTCCACCACCGAACGCCCCAGCCGGCGGCGAGGCCCGCCAGGCCCCCCGGCACGCCACCGACGAGGGCCAGGACGAGGGCCGCTGTCGCGAGCGGGGCGAACCAGGTCCGCAGCCACTGCGGGCATCGGTTCCCGAACCGTCGCCCTCGCGTCGGCCCGGCGCCCAGGAGGGTCTCGGCCCGTTTCCGCGTCCGCCGCTCGCGCCGCCGGTCGGCCACCGCGCAGGCCGCCCAGGCGAGCGAGGCGAGGACCGCGACCGTCACCCCCAGGCTGTGGACGAACTCCCCGGTCACACGCGCTCCCCTCCTCGGACGATCCGGGCCGCCCACCACAGTCCGGCCGCCTCCAGGGCCGCGCCGACGGCCAGGCACCCCAGCCCCACCGGGGTGTGCAGCAGCACGTGCAGCGGGCGGGCGCCGAGCGCCGTACCGAGCACGAGACCGACGGCCGGGAGCACCGCGAGCACGGCCACCGTCGCCCAGGCGCCGGCCAGTTGGGCCCGCAGCCGCTCCCGCTGGTCCCGGTGCTCCCGCAGCGCGGCCTCCAGCCGGTCGAGCCCGGCCGCGAGGCCCGCGCCGCCGTCGACCGCGACCTGCCAGCAGGCCGCGAGACCGGCCAGCCCGTCCGCCCCGTCCCGCCGCGCGGCCCTCCGCAGGGCCAGGGCCACATCGCCTCCGAACCGGGCCGCCGCAAGCACCTCCGCCTCCTCCCGCGGCCCGAGCGCCCCGGTCGCCCGCACCGCGAACCGCAGCGCTCGCGCGGGCTGCCGCCCCGCCCTCAGCTCGGCCGCGACCGCGCCGCACAGGTCCACCACCGCGTCGGACCGCGCCTCCCGCTCCCGGCGCAGCTCCGTTGCCCGCAGCCGGCGCCCCACCAGCGGCACCGCCACCGCGCCCGCCACCAGGGGCAGCGGCGACTCACCGAGCACCGCGAGGACCGCCGCCACCGGCAGGCAGAGCCAGGCGCGCCGCCCCCGCAGGGCAGCCCACCAGCGCAGGCCGAGCGCCCGCCACGACGGACCCCGGTGGTCCCCCGCCACGCCCGGAGCCCCGACACCCGCGAGCACCAGGCGCGCCCTGCGCGCTCCGCGCTCCCGCTCGGCCACCCGCCACAGCGCCGCCCCGGCACACAGCACCGCCGCGGCCTGGGCCGGCGCCCACTGGTCCGCGGTCATGAGCCACCCCCGATCAGCGACCGCAGCCGCTCCCAGCCGCGCTCCCGCTCGAAGCCGGACGCCGCCCAGCGCAGCGCGGGCACGGTGACCACGAGCCCCGCCCGGTCCCGCTCCAGGACGTGGATCTCCGCGATCCGCCGGACTCCCGCCCTGTCCCGTACGAGATGCAGTACCGCCGAGAGTCCTGCCCCCAACTGGCTGTGCAGGGCGGCCCGGTCGAGTCCCGCCGCCGTCCCGAGGGCTTCGAGGCGGGCCGGTACGTCCGCCGCCGTGTTGGCGTGGAGCGTGCCCGAGCCGCCCTCATGGCCGGTGTTCAGAGCTGCCAGCAGGTCGACCGCCTCGCCTCCGCGCACCTCTCCGACGACCAGCCGGTCCGGCCGCATCCGCAGCGCCTGCCGGACGAGGTCCCGCAGGGTCACCAGACCCGCGCCCTCCTGGTTCGCCGGTCGCGCCTCCAGGCGCACCACGTGCGGATGGTCGGGCCGCAGCTCGGCCGAGTCCTCCGCGAGGACGATCCGCTCCCGCTCGCCGACCAGGCCGAGGAGCGTGGACAGGAGCGTCGTCTTCCCCGAGCCGGTCCCTCCGGAGATCAGGTACGAGACCCGGGCATCGATCAGGGCGCGCAGGATCCGCTCGCCGCCGGGCGGCACCGTGCCCGCCCGGGTCAACTCCCCCACGGAGAAGGCCCGGGGCCGCACGACCCGGAGCGACAGGCACGTCGATCCGACGGCCACCGGGGGCAGCACGGCGTGCATGCGGGTCCCGTCCGGCAGCCGGGCGTCCACCCAGGGCCGGGCGTCGTCGAGGCGTCGGCCCGCGACCGCCGCGAGCCGCTGCGCCAGTCGGCGCACGGCCGGGGCGTCCGGGAAGCGGACCCCGGTCAGTTCGAGGCCGCTGCCCCGGTCGACCCAGACCCGGTCGGGGCCGGAGACCAGTACGTCGGTGACGGCGGGATCGGTGAGCAGCGGCTCCAGCGGTCCGGTGCCGACCAGTTCGCTGCGCAACGCCTCGGCCGCGCCCAGGACTTCCGTGTCCCCGAGCAGCCTGCCCTGTTCCCGCAGGGCCGCCGCCACCCTGGCCGGGGTGGGCTCGGCCCCGCTCTCGGCGAGCCGCTGCCGCACGGCCTCCAGGAGCCCCGCGCCGCCGCCGTGCGTCGTGGCGGCGGTCACGCGGCGGCCTCCGGTGCGAGCGCGCGCTCCCAGAACGCGGCGCAGAACCGGCCGAGCGGTCCGCGCGCCTCGTCGCCCGGCGGCGCCCCGCTGTCGAGCGCGGCCAGGAGGCCCGGATCGTGCGGGAGTTCCCCCGCGAGCGGTAGCCCGAGGGTGTCCGCGACCCACTGCTCGTCGATCCCGGGCGCGTACGGTCCGCGCACCACCGCGCGCAGGTCGGCGAGGACCTGGCCGGCGAGCGAGGCGATCCGGTGGGCCGCCGCGACGGCCCGCAACTCGCCCGGGACGACGAGGAGTCCGAGGTCGAGCTGGGCCAGCGCCTCCGTCACCGCCTCGTCGATCCGGCGCGGCAGGTCCACCACGACGATCCCGCCCCTCCTGCGCGCCGCCGCGAGGACCGCGCGCATGGCCTCCGCCGGGACGAGGACCGCGTCACCGCGGTCCCAGCTGAGCACCCGCAGCCCGCGCACCGAGGGCAGTGACTCCTCCAGGGCGCCGCCGCCGACCCGCCCCTTGGAGGCGACGAAATCGGGCCACCGCAGGCCCTCCGCCCGCTCCCCGCCGAGCAGCACGTCGAGACCGCCGCCGAGCGGGTCGCCGTCCACCAGCAGGGTGCGCCGCCCGGTCCTGGCGGCGGCGAGGGCGAGCGCGCAGGCCAGGGTGGAGGCCCCGGCTCCGCCGCGGCCGCCGATGACACCGACGGTCAGGGCCTGGCGGCCCGCGCCCTCGGTGGCGTCGGCGATGCGGTCGACGAGCCAGCTCTCGGCGTCCGGCAGCCGCAGCACGCAGTCGGCGCCGATCTCGACCGCCTGCCGCCACACCCCGGGATCCTCGGGCACGTCCGGGTCCCGGCCGACGAGGATCACCCCCTGCCTGCGCGCCGCCCCACGGCAGCGCGCCGCCACGTCGGTGCCGACCAGGACCAGCGGGGCGTCGGTCCAACTCGCCCGGCGCTCGGGCACCGTGTGGTGCACCTCGGGCTCGGCGCCCGCCGCGGCGCAGAGCCGCAGCAGGTCGTCGCGGAGCCCGAGGTCCTCGGTCACGATCAGCGGCCCGGCCGCACGAGCGCCCCCGGCCGGCCCGGCCGCCGACGAGGTCCGCGAGGCACCCCGCGCTCCCGGGGCCGCTCGCCCGCCTGCCGGCCCGTGCGCACCGCGCGCCCTCGAAGCCCCGCCCTCCGTCCACGTCGGCGAAGCCCCCGAAGCCCTCGCGGTCCTCGCCGCCCTCGCCGGTCCGAAAGTCATGGTTCCCGCCACAGCACACGCCCCCTGTCGATGCGATCCCGGCCGCGCCCTCGCACGGCCGAGATCGGTGATTCCTTCCGTCCGCGGAGTTCGCGGTCGGAATCACCGTGGCGCCATCCCGGAAATCGTGTGGATCTTGCTCAAAAACTGTGGATAACCCCGCCGATGTGAATATCCCCGTGCCCCATACCGGGGATGCCCGGAGAGCATCCTGACCGCTACGCTGAGTGACGAAACGAAGGCATCAGGCCATCGCGGCCACTCGGCCGCGGAGAGGGGGAGAGATGAGGATCCGGCGGACGAAAACGCGTCCGGACATGCGACGACCCCCGCCGGGGGGGAGAGCGGGGGTCGTCTCTCCGGCCGACTCGGGGGGGGAGGAGCCGGACCGGGTTAGCACGGTCGCGAACGATCCGTGACTTCCATGGTGTACCCGAGAGCCTTCTCAGGCAAACCCACACGCCCGAGGGTACGCCGAATGGCGGCCACCTATGCTCGGCTCGTGGAAAACCACTCGATGCCGCGCGCAGCCGCCTTCTTTGACCTGGACAAGACGGTCATTGCGAAGTCCTCGACGCTGACCTTCAGCAAGTCCTTCTACCAAGGCGGACTGATCAACCGCCGTGCCGTCCTGCGGACGGCCTACATCCAGTTCGTCTTCCTCGCGGGCGGCGCCGACCACGATCAGATGGAGCGGATGCGCGAATACCTTTCCGCGCTCTGCAAAGGCTGGAACGTCGCGCAGGTCAAGGAGCTCGTCGCCGAGACCCTGCACGAGCTGATCGACCCGATCATCTACGACGAGGCGGCGTCCCTCATCGAGGAGCACCACGCCGCCGGCCGGGACGTCGTGATCGTCTCGACCTCCGGCGCCGAAGTGGTCGAACCGATCGGCGAGATGCTCGGCGCCGATCGCGTCGTCGCCACGCGGATGGTCGTCGGCGACGACGGCTGCTTCACCGGAGAGGTGGAGTACTACGCCTACGGCCCCACCAAGGCGGAGGCGATCCACGAGCTCGCGGAGTCCGAGGGCTACGACCTCTCACGCTGTTACGCGTACAGCGACTCGGCGACCGACGTACCGATGCTGGAGTCCGTGGGCCACCCCTACGCGGTCAATCCCGACCGGACGCTCCGCCGTGAGGCGATCGCCCGGGACTGGCCGATCCTCTCCTTCGAGAAGCCGGTCCGCCTCAAGCAGCGACTGCCCGCGTTCCGGATGCCACCGCGCCCCGCGCTCCTTGCTGCCGCCGCCGTGGGCGCGGCCGCCGCGACGGCCGGTCTCGTCTGGTACGCCAACCGGCGACGCCACTCCACCCTTGCCGATCGCTTTGCCCGGATTTGAGGCGAAAGTAAAGAACTGGAGTCAGGACTTTCGCTTCCCACCCGACAGGAGTAGAAAGGAATCAGGCCCGCGAGACCTAGGACATCCGAGAGGATCACCTGTTGAGCAAGAAGGCCCCACGGACCACGCACAGAAGCTGAGCACCCACGCGACGTCGACCCGTCGATTACGGGCCAGCCGCACCAGGCGATGGGCAAAGTTCCCCGCTTGATGGGCACATATCGAGGACGCTTGGTAACTCGGCAGACGTGCCAGCGGCGGTACCAGGACTGGTACCGCCGCAACCCTTTGTCAGGGGTGGTTCAGACCGCCCCCACCGCAGGAACGTCTCACGCCGCGCCGCGCTGCAGCGCCTCGCAGACCGCCGTCGACTCCCGGACTCCCAGCTCCACGGCCCGCCCGCAGTGGGCGATCCAGGCCGCCATGCCCTCCGGGGTCCCCGACAGGTACCCCTCGAACGCGGCGACGTACGCCGCACGCCCCTGCTCCGCGTGCCCGACCTCCGCCGGGCAGATCGCCTTGGGGTCCAGCCCGCTGCCGATCAGCACGATCCGCTCGGCAGCCCGCGCGATCAGCCCGTTGTACGAGGTGAACGGGCGCAGCGCGAGCAGTTCGCCGTGGACCACGGCGGCCGTCACCAGCGCCGGGGCCGTACCGCCCGCGATGATCAGCTCGCTGAGCCCGTCGAGCCGCCCTGCGACCTCCGCAGGATCCGGCAGCGGCGCCTCGATCAGCGGCTCGTCCACCGCCTCGCCCGGCTGCCGCGGCCTGCCGACGGAGTCCCCGAAGTCGGGGGTGTCGCCGACCGCGACCAGGTGGAGCCGGGCGAGCACCCGCAGCGGGGACTGGCGCCAGATGGAGAGCAGCTGACCCGACTCGGCGCCGAGCCGCAGGGCCGCGCCCACCGTCCGCGCTTCGGCGTCGCCGCCGAAGTCGGTACGCCGGCGGACCTCCTCCAGGGCCCAGTCGGCGCCGGACAGCGCCGCCGAGCCGCGCGCCCCGCGCAGGGCGGCCTCGGAGGTGATCTCGTTGCTGCGGCGCCGCATGACGCGGTGGCCGTAGACCCGGTCGACGGCCTTGCGTACGGAGTCCACCGAGTCGGCGACGCCCGGCAGGGAGCCGAGGGCGGCCAGGGGGTCAGAGGCGTGCGTACTCATAAGTAGGGAGGCTACGCGCCCGCGGCGCCCACCCCGGCCCGCCCCACCTTGGAGTGGTCTTCTTCACGGACCTCGACCACGCGACGCAGTCATGGCGCTACGCTTCGTGAACATGAAGATCGCTTTCGTAGGGAAGGGCGGCAGCGGCAAGACCACGCTGTCCTCGCTCTTCATCCGCCATCTGGCCGCCAATGAAGCCCCCGTCGTCGCGGTGGACGCCGACATCAACCAGCACCTCGGGGCCGCGCTCGGGCTCGACGAGGCCCAGGCGGCCGCGCTGCCCGCGATGGGCGCGCATCTGCCGATGATCAAGGAGTATCTGCGGGGCGCGAACCCGCGGATCGCCTCGGCGGACTCGATGATCAAGACGACCCCGCCCGGCGAGGGCTCGCGCCTGCTGCGGGTGCGCGAGGACAACCCGGTGTACGAGACCTGCGCCCGGACGGTCCGGCTGGACGACGGCGAGATCCGGCTGATGGCGACGGGGCCGTTCACCGAGTCGGACCTCGGGGTGGCCTGCTACCACTCCAAGGTGGGCGCCGTGGAGCTCTGCCTGAACCACCTCGTCGACGGGGTCGACGAGTACGTGGTCGTCGACATGACGGCCGGCTCGGACTCGTTCGCCTCGGGGATGTTCACCCGCTTCGACATGACGTTCCTGGTCGCCGAACCGACTCGCAAGGGGGTGTCGGTCTACCGCCAGTACAAGGAGTACGCGCGGGACTTCGGCGTCGCCCTCAAGGTCGTCGGCAACAAGGTGCAGGGCCAGGACGACGTGGACTTCCTGCGCGCCGAGGTGGGCGACGACCTGCTGGTGACGGTGGGCCACTCGGACTGGGTGCGCGCCATGGAGAAGGGCCGCCCCGCCCGCTTCGAGCTCCTGGAGGCCGACAACCGGATGGCGCTGCAGGCCCTCCAGAACGCCGCGGACGACTCGTACGAGCGGCGCGACTGGGAGCGGTACACGCGCCAGATGGTCCACTTCCACCTGCGGAACGCGGAGAGCTGGGGCAACGCCAAGACCGGGGTCGACCTGGCGGCGCAGGTCGACCCCGGCTTCGTCCTCGGCGAGGAGCGGGCCGTCGCCGCCCAGACCGGCTGAGCGGCGGTACGGGCGCCCAGCCCGGCTGAACAGCGGCCGCCCCGAGGGCGGCTCAGTCCTGTCCGGGCTCCCTCAGCGGCGCGGATCCGGCCACCGGCTCGGATCCCGCCACAGGCTCGGATCCCGCCAGGGGCTCGGAGCCCGTCAGCGGCTTCGCCGGCGGAGCCAGCGGGTCCGACGGCGCCTGCGGCTGCGAGGCCAGGAAGGTCGACCAGCCGCCCTGCGGGGCCTCGCCGACCTTCAGGGTCCGCATCTTCGCGATGACGGCGGGATCCTGGGCGTCGAGCCAGTCCGCGAGCTGCCGGAAGGACACGCACTTCACGTCCTTCTGTACGCAGACCGTGGCGATGGTCTCCTCGATGGCGCGCATGTACGTGCCGCCGTTCCAGGACTCGAAGTGGTTGCCGATCACGACCGGCGCCCGGTTGCCGTGGTACGAGCGGTTGAAGGCCTGCACCAGACCGTCCCGCATCTGGTTGCCCCAGTACTCGTGCTGCGAGGGGTCGCCCTGGGTCCTGGTGCCCGACTGGTTGACCATGAAGTTGTAGTCCATCGAGAGCGTCTGGAACGCCCGGCCGGGCATCGGTACCAGGTGCATCGACAGGTCCCACAGGCCGTGGTCCTTCTTCGGCCAGATCTGGTCGTTGACGCCGCTGGTGTCGTAGCGGAAGCCCAGCTCGGAGGCGGCCTTCACGAAGTTCTCGCGACCCTCCAGGCAGGGCGTACGGGCGCCGACCAGCTCCTTGTCGTAGTCGAACGGCAGGGGCTGCTCGGCGGTCAGGCCCGAGTTCGTCTTCCAGTTCTTCACGAAGGACTTGGCCTGACCGATCTCGCTCTTCCAGTCCTCGACCGACCAGGTGCCGACGCCGCTCTCCGGCCCGCAGAAGTGGCCGTTGAAGTGCGTGCCGACCTCGTTGCCCTCCTGCCAGGCGCCGCGCAGTTCGCGGACGGTGGCACGGATGCCCTCGGTGTCGTTGAAGCCGATGTCGGAGCGGCCGGCCGCGTGGCCCGGCGGGTCGTAGAGCGTGCGCTTGTCCTCGGGCAGGAGGTACACGCCGCTGAGGAAGTAGGTCATGGTCGCGTCGTACTTCTTGCCCACCTCACGGAAGTGGGAGAAGAGCTTCTGACTGTCCTCGCCCGCGCCGTCCCAGGAGAACACCACGAACTGCGGGGGCTGCTGCCCCGGTTCGAGCTTCTTCCAGACGGGCTGGCGCGGCTGCGCGCCGGTGAAGGCGGTGGAGCCGTCACCGATCAGGCGCGGCGCGTTCGGCGCGGCGGCCGGGGCGGGCTTCTTCGCCCCGGGGGCGCCCTTCTCCTTCGGCGCCGACCCCGAGGAATCCGAGCAGCCGGCGAGGCAAGTCATCAGGGCGACGGCGAGGGCACCGACGCCGAGGGCCCTCCTGCGGACAGTGCGGACAGTGGTCCTTCTCCCGGCGGCTGACATCCGCCCACCTCTCCTCGGTTCCGTACGGGTGCGAGCGGCGTCAACGTCGCACCACGGAGCCCGGAACGATGAAACGACAAGCGGAACGGCAACGGACTGTCACCCCAACCGGTGAATCATTGCCCTGTTTGCCCCGAAAATAATGCCGCAGTCTTTACTCTCCATTACGATCCATTTACTGAGCGTTGATAGTCGCCGTCGCCCCGCACGGCGTGTGTCGCCGCCCGGTCATCCCGCCACTGCACGCCGTGACCCACGGCCGCGACCCCCACGTTCGTCCCGCACGAGCCGCGACCGCGCTGCCCCGGAGAAGACGGGAACACATGACACTCTGCTCACCCCTGCGCCGAACCCCCGACCAGCGACCGCACAGCCCGCCCGACGGCGGCCCCGCCCGCCGCTTCCGTATCGCAGGCGCCGACGTGTCCGCGTCGATCGCCGTCTTCCTGATCGCGCTGCCGCTCTCCCTCGGTATCGCCCTCGCCACCGGAGCCCCACTCCAGGCCGGACTCGTGGCCGCGGCCGTCGGCGGTATCGTCGCCGGCCGGTTCGGCGGCTCGCCGCTCCAGGTCAGCGGCCCCGCCGCGGGCCTCACGGTGGTCACCGCCGAGCTGATCCAGCGCTACGGCTGGCGCACCACCTGCGCCATCACCGTCCTCGCCGGCTTCGCCCAACTCGGCCTGTCCGCCCTGCGGGTGGCCCGCTCGGCCCTCGCGGTCTCCCCCGCGATCGTGCACGGCATGCTCGCCGGCATCGGCGTGACCATCGCCCTCGCGCAACTCCACATCGTGCTCGGCGGCACCCCGCAGAGCTCCGCCGTGGACAACGTCGTCGGCCTGCCCTCGCAGGTGGCCGACGTGCACCCGGCCGCGCTGGTGATCAGTGCGCTCACCGTGGCCCTGCTCCTGCTGTGGCCACGCCTGCCGGGCCGTACGGGACGGCTGCTGCGGAAGGTCCCGGCCGCCCTCGCCGCCGTGGCCGCCGCGACGGCCGCTGCCACGCTCGCCGGGCTCGCCGTCCCGCGCGTCGACCTGCCCTCCTGGAGCAGTCACGCCCTGCCCGGGCTGCCGGAGGGCCCCGTCCTCGGCATCGCGGCGGGCGTCCTCACGATCACCCTGGTCACCAGCGTGCAGTCGCTGCTCTCCGCGGTCGCCGTGGACAAGCTGGTGGCCGCCCGCGCGGACCACGGGCACGGCGTGCCCCGGTCCCGGCTCGACCGCGAACTGGCCGGCCAGGGCGCCGCGAACGTCGTCTCGGGCGCCCTCGGCGGGCTCCCGGTCGCCGGGGTCGCGGTGCGCAGCGTCGCCAACGTCTCGGCCGGCGCCGTGAGCCGTAACTCCACGATGCTGCACGGCCTGTGGATCGTGCTCGCCGCGCTCCTCCTGGTCCCGGTCCTCGACCTGATCCCGCTGCCCGCGCTCGCCGCGCTCGTCATGGTCGTCGGCATCCAGATGGTCAGCATCACGCACATCCGCAGCGTCACCCGCCACCGCGAGGTCCTGGTGTACGCCGTGACGGTCAGCGGAGTCGTCCTCGTCGGCATCCTCGAAGGCGTCGCGCTCGGGATCGCCGTGGCCACCGCCGTCGCCATGCACCGCCTCACCAAGACCCGGATCACCCGCGAGGAGCGGGACGGCCGCCACCTGGTGCGCATCCGCGGGCAGTTGACGTTCCTCGCCGTTCCCCGGCTGAGCCGGGCGCTGCACCAACTGCCCCAGGGAGCCCGGGTCGTCGTCGAGCTGGACGGGTCGTTCATGGACCACGCGGCGTACGAGACCCTGCACGACTGGCAGGCGAGCCAGGTCCGTCTCGGCGGCGAGGTCGAGGTGACCGGCCCGTCCGGCGCCCGGATCGCCGAGCCCGACCCGGCCTCCCACGCGTGCTGCCGCCCCTGGACGCCCTGGCGCAACCACTGCGGCGGGCACCATCACCCCGCCGACGAGACGCGCCGGGCGACGGGGCATCGGCCGGCGACCGACGACCGGCCGGCCACCGGGCACCAACTGGCGAGCGGCATCGGCAAGTTCCAGCGCAACACGGCGCCGCTCGTGCGCGACGAGCTCGCCCGGCTGGCCCGCGAGGGCCAGCGCCCCTCGCAGCTCTTCCTCACCTGCGCCGATTCCCGCCTGGTGACGAGCATGATCACTTCAAGCGGCCCCGGTGACCTGTTCACCGTGCGGAACGTGGGCAATCTCGTTCCGCTGCCCGGCGAGGAGAGCGGCGACGACTCGGTCGCGGCGGCGATCGAGTACGCGGTGGAGGTGCTGCGGGTCCAGTCGATCACCATCTGCGGACACTCCGGCTGCGGCGCCATGCAGGCCCTCATGAACAGCGCGCCGGACGCCCCGCGGACCCCGTTGCGGCGCTGGCTGCGGCACGGGAAGCCCAGCCTGGAGCGGATGGCGAGCCGGCACCACGCCTGGGCCCGGATCTCGGGACGGCTGCCGGCCGACGCGGTGGAGCAGCTCTGTCTGACCAACGTGGTCCAGCAGTTGGAGCACCTGCGGGCGTACGAGTCGGTGGCGCGGCGGCTCGCCGAGGGCACGCTGACACTGCACGGGATGTACTTCCACGTCGGCGAGGCACAGGCGTATCTGCTGGCCGCGCCGGACGAGCAGCACCGCTACGAGGACGTCTTCGACCGCGTCGCACCGTCGGGACCGGCCGGACGACCGGAGGGGCGGGCCGAGGAGTCCGAAGACCGCCTCGCGCAGCACCCCGCACCGCCCGACGAGGTGCTCGCGCGGACCGTCGACGACGACCGGGTCGCCGCGTCCCGCGTCGACGACCTGACGGACGCCCGCGCGTCCTGAACCGTCCCGCCCGCGCGTCCGTGAGACTGGGTGGCCCCTTCGTCCTACCGCTCGGGACGGAGGGGCCACCGCGCATCCCGCCACCGCGCACCCCCGTCGGCTCACAGGTCTAAACCAATTGCCTGGAGACTCTTGTCACCCGGCCCTCTGACTGATGAGCTATGACGCGGGACACATAGGCACATAGGACGCCCTGGGAAAGGGAGATGTCGTGAGCAACGAGAGCCTGGCCAACCTGCTCAAGGAGGAGCGGCGGTTCGCGCCGCCCGCCGAGCTGGCCGCGCACGCCAACGTGACGGCGGAGGCCTACGAGCAGGCCGCGGCGGACAGGCTTGGCTTCTGGGCCGAGCAGGCGAAGCGCCTCACCTGGGCCACCGAGCCGACCGAGACCCTCGACTGGTCGAACCCGCCGTTCGCCAAGTGGTTCGCCGACGGCACGCTGAACGTGGCGTACAACTGCGTGGACCGCCATGTCGAGGCCGGTCACGGCGACAGGGTCGCCATCCACTTCGAGGGCGAGCCGGGCGACGGCCGCGCCCTCACCTACGCCCAGCTCAAGGACGAGGTCTCGCAGGCGGCCAACGCCCTGACCGAGCTGGGCGTCACCTCCGGCGACCGGGTCGCCATCTACCTGCCGATGATCCCCGAGGCCGTCGTCTCGATGCTGGCCTGCGCCCGCATCGGCGCCGCGCACTCCGTGGTCTTCGGCGGCTTCTCGGCCGACGCCATCGCCACCCGCGTGGCGGACGCCGACGCCAAGCTGGTGATCACCGCCGACGGCGGCTACCGCCGCGGCAAGCCCAGCGCTCTGAAGCCCGCCGTCGACGAGGCCCTGACCCGGGGCGCCGGCGTGGACAACGTCCTCGTGGTCCGCCGTACGGGCCAGGACGTCGACTGGACCGAGGGCCGGGACGTCTGGTGGCACGACATCGTCGGCCGCCAGTCCACCGAGCACACCCCCGAGGCGTTCGACGCCGAGCACCCGCTCTTCATCCTCTACACCTCGGGGACGACGGGTAAGCCCAAGGGCATCCTGCACACCTCCGGCGGCTACCTCACCCAGGCGTCCTACACCCACCACGCCGTCTTCGACCTCAAGCCGGAGACCGACGTCTACTGGTGCACCGCCGACATCGGCTGGGTCACCGGACACTCGTACATCACCTACGGGCCGCTCTCCAACGGCGCGACGCAGGTCATCTACGAGGGCACCCCGGACACCCCGCACCAGGGCCGGTTCTGGGAGATCGTCCAGAAGTACGGCGTCACGATCCTCTACACGGCGCCCACCGCGATCCGCACGTTCATGAAGTGGGGCGACGACATCCCCGCCAAGTTCGACCTGTCGAGCCTGCGCGTGCTGGGCTCGGTCGGCGAGCCGATCAACCCCGAGGCGTGGGTCTGGTACCGCGAGCACATCGGCGCCGGGAAGACCCCCATCGTGGACACCTGGTGGCAGACCGAGACCGGCGCGATGATGATCTCGCCGCTGCCCGGCGTCACCGAGACCAAGCCGGGCTCCGCCCAGCGCCCGCTCCCCGGCATCTCCGCGACCGTCGTCGACGACGAGGCCAACGAGGTACCCGACGGGGGCGGCGGCTACCTGGTCCTCACCGAGCCGTGGCCGTCGATGCTCCGCACCATCTGGGGTGACGACCAGCGCTTCCTGGACACGTACTGGTCGCGCTTCGAGGGCAAGTACTTCGCCGGCGACGGCGCGAAGAAGGACGAGGACGGCGACATCTGGCTGCTGGGCCGGGTCGACGACGTCATGCTCGTCTCCGGGCACAACATCTCCACCACCGAGGTCGAGTCGGCGCTGGTCTCGCACCCGGCCGTCGCCGAGGCGGCGGTCGTGGGCGCGGCCGACGAGACGACCGGACAGGCGATCGTCGCCTTCGTGATCCTGCGCGGTACGGCGAGCGAGGACGAGGGCCTCGTCGCCGAGCTGCGCAACCACGTCGGTACGACGCTCGGCCCGATCGCGAAGCCGAAGCGCATCCTGCCGGTGGCCGAGCTGCCGAAGACCCGGTCCGGCAAGATCATGCGCCGCCTGCTGCGGGACGTGGCGGAGAACCGGGAGCTCGGCGATGTGACGACGCTCACGGACTCCTCCGTCATGGACCTCATCCAGACGAAGCTGCCGAGCGCGGCCAGCGAGGACTGAGCCCCAACCCCCGCTTCCCGTAGGGCGCCCGCTCCGGTCCATCTGGAGCGGGCGCCCTTTGGCGTAAATAACCCCCTTCACACCTCTATGGGCGCTTTGTCTCCAACGAGCCGGAGTGCGGCCTTGTACTTAAAGTGAAGATCGCCGGACACAACCCTCGCTCGTTAGGTAAAGTAAAGATCGCGTCAGAGACGCGACAGAAATACCTAGGTGCGCCGGGAAGTCTGGTCGGCATGTGCTTCGCCCTGCCTACCGACCGGAGGTCGCCCGCCGTGCCCGCGCCCGCACCCACCCGCACCGACCGCAAGTTCCTCGGCCGACTGTCGCTGCCCGAGCGACGATTCGTGGCCGACGCACTGCGCGCCGAGACCGTCGGTGGCGTGCTCCTGCTCGTGGCCGCCGTCGCCGCCCTCGTCTGGGCGAACACCGGCCTCAGCGACAGCTACGAAACGGTACGGAACTACCACATAGGCCCGGCCGCTCTCGGCCTGGACCTCTCGATCCAGCACTGGGCGGCCGACGGCCTCCTCGCGATCTTCTTCTTCGTCGCCGGTATCGAGCTCAAGCGCGAGCTGGTCGCGGGCGAGCTGCGCGACCCCAAGGCCGCCGCGCTCCCCGTCATCGCCGCCCTCTGCGGCATGGCCGTACCGGCCCTCGTCTACGTACTCACCAACCTCATCGGCGGCGGCTCGATGCAGGGCTGGGCCGTGCCCACCGCCACGGACATCGCCTTCGCCCTCGCGGTCCTCGCCGTCATCGGCACCTCGCTGCCGTCCGCGCTCCGCGCGTTCCTGCTCACGCTCGCCGTCGTCGACGACCTCTTCGCCATCCTGATCATCGCCGTGTTCTTCACCGGCGACCTGAACTTCGCCGCGCTCGCCGGCGCCTTCGTCGGCCTCGCCGTCTTCTGGCTGCTGCTGCGCAAGGGCGTCCGCGGCTGGTACATCTACGTCCCGCTCGCCCTGGTCATCTGGGGCCTGATGTACAACAGCGGCATCCACGCCACCATCGCCGGTGTCGCCATGGGCCTGATGCTGCGCTGCACCAAGCGCGAGGGCGAGGAGCACTCCCCCGGCGAGCACATCGAGCACCTGGTCCGGCCGCTCTCCGCGGGCATCGCGGTGCCCCTGTTCGCGCTGTTCTCCGCGGGCGTCACCATCACCGGCAAGTCCATCGCCGAGGTCTCCACCAACCCCGTCACCCTCGGTGTGATCCTCGGCCTGGTCGTCGGCAAGGCCGTCGGCATCTTCGGCGGCACCTGGCTCGCCGCCCGCTTCACCCGCGCGGAGCTCAACAGCGACCTGGCCTGGCCGGACGTCTTCGCCGTCGCCTCCCTCGCCGGCATCGGCTTCACCGTCTCCCTCCTCATCGGCGAACTGGCCTTCGAGGGCGACCCGACGCTGACGGAGGAGGTCAAGGCGGCCGTCCTGATCGGCTCGCTCACGGCGGCCGTCCTCGCCACGATCCTGCTCAAGCTGCGCGTGCGGAAGTACGAGGCACTGATGGCGGAGGAGGAGCGCGACGAGGACCAGGACGGCATCCCGGACATCTACGAGGAGGACAACCCCGAGTACCACCTCCGGATGGCCGCCATCTACGAGCGCAAGGCCGCCGAGCACCGAGAGCGCGCCCTATTGGCGGGGGCATCGCGCGATGACGACGACAGTCCGGCATGATCTGAGGTCGGACCGTAGAAGAGAAGAGGGAGCAGCGATGAGCGACCCGGTCAACGGAGCCGAGCGCAGCCTCGGCCAGCTGGTCGCCTCGGCGACCGCCGAGATGTCCGCGCTGGTGCACGACGAGATCGCGCTGGCCAAGGCCGAGATCCGACAGGACGTCAAGCGGGGCGCCATCGGCGGCGCGGCCGGCGTGACGGCCGCCACGGTGCTCCTCTTCTCGCTGCCGATGCTGAGCTTCGCGCTCGCGTACGGCATCAACGCCTGGACCGGCGGCCACAACGGCGAGGGCGGCTGGAACCTCGCCTGGTGCTTCCTGCTCTCCTTCGCGGCGAACGTGCTGCTCGCCGGGCTGCTCGGGCTGATCGCGTACGCCAAGTTCAAGAAGGTCAAGCCGCCGGAGAAGTCCATCGCCTCGGCCAAGCAGACCGCCGCGATCCTGCAGAACGCCAAGCCGCACCCGCGCCCCGAACAGGTGGCGCTGCCCGCCGCGGTCCAGGACAAGGTCGCGGCTGTGGGACGCTCGTCCACATGACCGTCCCCGAGAGCAGCAACGGCAGCGGCCCCGTCGGCAGCCCCGTCCGGATCGACGGTCCGTGGACCCACCGCGACGTGGCCGCCAACGGAGCGCGCTTCCACATCGCCGAGATGGGCGACGGGCCGCTGGTCCTGCTCCTGCACGGGTTCCCGCAGTTCTGGTGGACCTGGCGCCACCAGCTGCCCGCGCTCGCCGACGCCGGCTTCCGGGCCGTGGCCATGGACCTGCGGGGCGTCGGCGGCAGCGACCGCACGCCCCGGGGTTACGACCCCGCCAACCTGGCGCTCGACATCACGGGCGTCATCCGCTCCCTCGGCGAGCCGGACGCGGCGCTGGTCGGCCACGACCTGGGCGGCTACCTCGCCTGGACGGCGGCGGTCATGCGGCCCAAGCTGGTGCGCCGGCTCGCGGTCTCCTCGATGCCGCACCCGCGCCGCTGGCGCTCGGCGATGCTGTCGGACTTCTCGCAGTCCCGCGCCGGATCGTACGTGTGGGGCTTCCAGCGCCCGTGGCTGCCGGAACGTCAGCTCGTCGCGGACGAGGCGGCCCTGGTGGGCCGGCTGATCGAGGACTGGTCCGGCCCCGGCCTGCCGGACGAGGAGGCGATCGCGGTCTACCGGCGGGCGATCTGCATCCCGTCGACGGCCCACTGCTCGATCGAGCCGTACCGGTGGATGGTGCGCTCGCTGGCCCGCCCCGACGGCATCCAGTTCAACCGGCGCATGAAGCGCCCGGTGCGGGTGCCCACGCTGCATCTGCACGGCTCCATGGACCCGGTGATGCGGACCCGCAGCGCGGCGGGATCGGGCCAGTACGTGGAGGCGCCGTACCGCTGGCGGCTCTTCGACGGCCTCGGGCACTTCCCCCACGAGGAGGACCCGGTGGCGTTCTCCACGGAGCTGATCAACTGGCTCAAGGACCCCGAGCCGGACCGCTGACACCCCGTCGGCACGGGGTCGGCGCACCGTCAGCACCCCGACTCCGTACGTCCGTTCCCCGAACGGCCATGTGCCCGGCGCATACTCCAATTGGCGGGCCCCGGGGCGGTTACCGACCTTGGGGCACGGGCAGACGTCGAGGTATGGGCTGGACGCACGACTTCGGTGACACAGCACGCAACCGCCGCTCGGCCGCTGGGCCGGGCTCACACGAAAGGAGCGGCCCACAGGAACAGGGCCGCTCGCATCCCGTGCAGGAGATCGGGATCCCGCGCATCCTGCGCCGCCGGGCCCGCTGGGTCTCGGCCCGGCTCAGGCACACCCGGGACTGAGTCGGGCGCACCCGGGACCCGGCCCGGGCGCACCGCCCCCGCCTTCGCCGCCTTCTACAGCGCACACCCCTGGCTGTCGACCTGCTGGGTCGCCGCGCGACCCTGGACGATGTCCTCGCGGATCTCGTCGACCGTCAGGGCGTAGCCGGTGTTCTTGTCGTCGAGGGAGCGGGCGAAGATCACCCCGGACACCTTGCCGTCCGCGGTGAGCAGCGGGCCGCCGGAGTTGCCCTGACGGACCGTCGCGTACAGGGAGTACACGTCCCTGCGCACCTCGCCGCGGTGGTAGATGTCCGGGCCCTGGGCGTTGATACGGCCCCGGACGCGCGCCGAGCGGACGTCGTACGAGCCGTTCTCGGGGAAGCCCGCGACGATCGCGCTGTCGCCGCTGCGGGCGTCCTGGTCGGTGAACTGCAGGGGCTTGACGTTCAGGTTCGGCACGTCCAGGACGGCGATGTCGCGCTGCCAGTCGTAGAGGACGACCTTCGCGTCGTACAGCTTGCCCTCGCCGCCGATCTGGACCGTCGGCTCGTCGACGCCCCCGACCACGTGGGCGTTGGTCATGACCCGGCGCTCGTCGAAGACGAAGCCGGTGCCTTCGAGGACCTTGCCGCAGCTCGGGGCCGTACCGACGACCTTGACGATGGCGCGCTGGGCCTGGGCCGCGACCGGGCTGCCGGCGAGCGCCGGGTCCGGCGGGCGGACCTCGGTGATGGGCTCGTTGGCGAACGGGCTGAAGACCTGCGGGAAGCCGTTCTGCGCGAGCGTCGAGGTGAAGTTGGTGAACCAGGTGGACGCCTGATCGGGCATCACCTGCTCCACGCCGAGCAGCACCTTGGAGCTGCGGACCTCCTTGCCGAGCGTGGGCATCGAGGTGCCGGCGAGGGCGGAGCCGAGAAGCCAGGCCACCAGGAGCATGGCGACCACGTTGACCAGCGCGCCGCCGGTGGCGTCCAGGGCGCGCGCCGGGGACCAGGTGATGTGGCGGCGCAGCTTGTTCCCGAGGTGGGTGGTGAAGGCCTGGCCGACCGAGGCGCAGACGATCACCACGACCACGAAGACGACGGTCGCCGTGGTCGACACCTCGGAGTTGTCCGTCAGCTGGTCCCAGATGATCGGGAGCAGCAGGACGGCGACGAGACCGCCGCCGAGAAAGCCGATGACCGACAGGATGCCGACCACGAAGCCCTGGCGGTAGCCGATGATCGCGAACCACACGGCGGCGAGCAGCAGCAGGATGTCCAGCACGTTCACCGTCAATAGCCTCGCAGTTCCGTCTTCGGTCGCCCCGGACCAGGGTCGCCCCAGCTCCGGGTCGGTCCGTTCCTGGGTCAGCCTGTCATGACCGCCAGTCGAGCGGGACCTGCTTGGCCCGGTCCCACGGCCGCTCCCAGCCGGCGTAGTGCAGTAGCCGGTCGATCACTCCGGCGGTAAAACCCCAGACCAGGGCAGATGCGACAAGGAACGCGGGACCCGCGTGGCCACTGGGGTGGATGGCGGTCGCGCGGTTCGCGGGGTCCGTGAGATCCGCCACGGGCACGGTGAAGACCCGGGCGGTCTCGGCGGGGTCGACGACCCCGACCGGGCTGGGGGCGCGCCACCAGCCGAGGACGGGGGTGACGACGAAGCCGCTGACCGGGATGTAGAGCTGGGGCAGGACGCCGAAGAGCTGCACGCCGGCCGGGTCGAGGCCGGTCTCCTCCTCGGCCTCGCGCAGGGCGGCCCGCAGCAGGCCTCCGTCGGCCGGGTCGCCGTCCTCGGGGTCCAGAGCGCCGCCGGGGAAGGAGGGCTGGCCCGCGTGCGAGCGGAGCGAGCCCGAGCGCTCCATGAGCAGCAGCTCCGGGCCGCGCTCCCCGTCGCCGAAGAGGATCAGGACGGCGGACTGGCGTCCGGCGCCGCTCGCGGGCGGCAGGAAGCGGCTGAGCTGCTCGGGCCGGACGCCGCGCGCGGCCCGGTCGACGGGGGCGAGCCAGTCGGGCAGCCCGTCCCGGCGCACCAGGCCGCCGGCACCCACGCCCGGTGGCATGCCGTCGGTCTCTTCGGTCTCTTCGTCCGTGCGCGTCATAGGCAGACACCCCCGTGATTCACAACGCGATCCGTGCGTGGGTTCGTTCCCCCAGGTCCCCCGGACCGGTGTCACTCGGCGCCCGGGGCCACGCCGGTGGCGGGGGCGGCCGGACGGCCGGGGTAGTCCGGCGGCGGGTTGAGGCGCTGGCCCGGATAGCCGCCCTTCTCGTACTTCAGGAGCTTCTTCGCCTTGTCCGGGTCCGTCTCGCCCTCGCCGTACGCCGGGCAGAGCGGGGCGATCGGGCAGGCGCCGCAGGCGGGCTTGCGGGCATGGCAGATACGGCGGCCGTGGAAGATCACCCGGTGCGAGAGCATCGTCCACTCGCTCTTCGGGAAGATCTCGGCGACCTCGGCCTCGATCTTGACCGGGTCGTCGCTCTCGGTCCACTTCCAGCGGCGGGCGAGGCGCATGAAGTGGGTGTCGACGGTGATCCCGGGCACCCCGAAGGCGTTGCCGAGGACGACGAAGGCGGTCTTGCGGCCCACGCCGGGCAGTTTGACCAGGTCGTCGAGGCGGCCGGGGACCTCGCCGCCGAAGTCGTCCCTGAGGGCGGCCGCGAGACCCATGATCGACTTGGTCTTCGCGCGGAAGAAGCCGGTGGGCCTGATCAGCTCCTCGACCTCCTCGGGGACGGCGGCGGCCAGGTCCTCGGGCGTCGGGTACGCGGCGAAGAGCGCGGGGGTGGTCTGGTTGACCCGCAGGTCCGTCGTCTGGGCGGAGAGAACGGTGGCGACGAGCAGTTCGAAGGGGTTCCGGAAGTCCAGCTCGGGGTGGGCGTACGGATAGACCTCGGCCAGCTCCCGGTTGATCTTCCTGGCCCGGCGGACCATCCCGAGCCGGGATTCCGCTTTCGCGGCCTTGGGAGCGGCCTTCGGGGCCGTCTTCGAGGCCGTCTTCGAAGCCGTCCTCGGGGCGGCCTTCGCGCTCGCCGTCGCGCCGCCCGCCTTCGAGCCCGCCGTCGCGCCGGCCGCCTTCGCCGTGCGCTTCGCGGGCGTCCGGGCAGACTTCTGCGCGGGCTTCCGGTCGGGCTCCGGGGCGGCCTTCGGCGTGCGTTTCGCGACATTTGTCCGCTTCGAGGCACCCTGTTCGCCCACAGCGGAATTACCCTTCGCGGACACTCTCCCAGCCCCCTTGGCCTGCGCTCTCACCGGCGAGTTGGACACCCGGCCAGCCTAAGGGCCGCCACTGACATCCGCCCCGGGCACGGCCGATGAGGACCCAATCGGGGCCCTGACGTACGGACGGGCGGTTCGGTACGTCAAACTTGTTGTGATTGATCGCACTGTTTTGTGCGTCCGGCATCATGGGATCAAGGTCCCCTGAGCAGGTCGACATAGGAGAGAACTCGTGGACGACGTTCTGCGGCGCGCCCCGCTCTTCGCGGCGCTCGATGACGAGCAGGCCGCGGAGCTGCGCGCCTCGATGAGTGAAGCGACGCTCGCCCGTGGCGACGCGCTCTTCCACGAGGGAGACCCCGGCGACCGCCTGTACGTGGTCACCGAGGGCAAGGTGAAGCTCCACCGCACGTCCCCCGACGGCCGCGAGAACATGCTCGCCGTCCTCGGCCCCGGCGAGCTGATCGGCGAGCTGTCCCTCTTCGACCCGGGCCCGCGCACCGCCACCGCGACCGCGCTGACCGAGGTCAAGCTGCTCGGCCTCGGCCACGGCGACCTCCAGCCCTGGCTGAACGCCCGCCCCGAGGTGGCCACCGCCCTGCTGCGCGCGGTCGCCCGCCGGCTCCGCAAGACCAACGACCAGATGTCCGACCTGGTCTTCTCCGACGTGCCGGGCCGCGTCGCCCGCGCGCTCCTCGACCTGTCGCGCCGCTTCGGCGTGCAGTCGGAGGAGGGCATCCACGTCGTCCACGACCTCACCCAGGAAGAGCTGGCCCAGCTGGTCGGCGCCTCCCGCGAGACGGTCAACAAGGCCCTCGCGGACTTCGCCCAGCGCGGCTGGCTGCGCCTGGAGGCCCGCGCCGTGATCCTGCTGGACGTGGAGCGGCTCGCGAAGCGCTCGCGCTGACCCCTCCCGTACGTACGAGAAGGCCGCCCCGGTCCTGGAACCGGGGCGGCCTTCTCGCGTACGGACGCGTACGGACGCCTGCAGGCGCGTACGGGCGACTAGCGCTTCGAGCCGTCCACGATCACCGGGGTGCCCGTGCCGCTGCCGCACGGAACCGCGTACACCGGGTTCTTCGCCGCGGCCTCCTTGTAGGCGTCGATGCACTGGTTCGCCAGGACCTTGTCGGTCAGCGACTCGTTGAGGATCTTGTTGGCGCGGGCGATGCCCTCGGCCTCGATACGGCGCCGGTCGGCCTCGGCCTTGGCCGTGCGGGCCGCCTCGGTGGCACGCTCGGTGGCCTGCTGCTGCTGGATCTTGCGGTCGATCTGGGTCTGCAGCGCCGCCGAGGGCTTCACGTTGCGCAGGTTGACGGCGGTGACGTCGATCCCGCGCGGGGCGAGGCGCTCCTTGATGAGCGCGCCGATCTCGGCGTTGATCTTCTCGCGGTCGCTCGCGTAGCCCTGCTCGCTCGTGTAGCGGGCGAAGACGTTACGGACGATCTCCCGGCTGTCCGGGTAGACCAGCCTCGTCTGGATCGACTCCTCGCTGCCCGCGAGCCGGTACAGCTCGACGGCCTTGGCGGGCGTGACCGCCCACTTCACGGTCACCTCGACCTCCATCACGCCACCCTGCGAGGAACGGACCTCGACCACGTCCTTGTCGGAGAGGTTGAGGTCGACGGGGCGGGTGGAGAAGGTCGTGACATCGGTGAACGGCGACTTGACGTGCATGCCCGAGGTCATCGGCTGACCCACCTTGCCGAAGGCGACCGGGACACCGACCTCGTACGCGCTGACGACGTACGTCATGGAGGCGATCAGCGAGAACGCGCCCGCGAGGACCGCGCCGAGCGCGCCCAGCTTCAGCCCCTTCGAGTCGTTGGACCGGCCGATGAAGAACAGCACGACCGCCGCGACGAGCAGCAGAATCGATATGACGAACACAGGCTTTCCCCCCGAGGACTACGGTCAAAAGGTAAGCGGAGCGTAAAGCACGCCCCGTGCGCCGCGCGCCCTCGGGGGTGGACGGGGGCGGACGGTCAGATCAGACCGTGCTCCCGCAGGTACTCCAGCTGTGCCCGCACGGAGAGTTCGGCGGCCGGCCACAGCGAGCGGTCCACGTCCGCGTACACATGGGCGACCACCTCCGACGGCGTCCGGTGGCCGTTCTCGACCGCCGTCTCCACCTGGGCGAGCCGTCCCGCACGGTGCGCGAGGTAGAACTCCACGGCGCCCTGGGCGTCCTCCAGGACCGGCCCGTGGCCCGGCAGCACGGTGTGCACCCCGTCGTCGACCGTGAGCGAACGCAGTCGGCGCAGCGAGTCCAGATAGTCGCCGAGCCGCCCGTCGGGGTGGGCGACGATCGTCGTGCCGCGCCCCAGGATCGTGTCGCCCGTCAGGACCGCCCGGTCGGCGGGCAGATGGAAGGAGAGCGAGTCCGAGGTGTGACCGGGGGTCGGTACGACCCGCAGCTCCAGACCGCCGACGGTGATGACGTCCCCCGCGCCGAGACCCTCGTCGCCGAGGCGCAGCGCCGGGTCCAGGGCGCGCACCCGCGTCCCGGTCAGCTCGGCGAACCGGCCCGCGCCCTCGGCGTGGTCGGGGTGGCCGTGCGTGAGGAGGGTGAGCGCGACCCGCTTGCCGAGCTTCTCGGCGGTCGCGACGACGTGGTGGAGGTGGCCGTCGTCGAGCGGGCCCGGGTCGATGACGACGGCCAGGTCGGAGTCGGGCTCGGAGACGATCCAGGTGTTGGTGCCGTCCAGGGTCATCGCGGACGGGTTGGGCGCGAGGACGTTGACGGTACGGGCGGTCGCGGGACCGGAGAGCACCCCGCCCCTCGGCTGCCCCGGCAGCGAACCCGCGGCGGTCACCGCGCACCCCCGGACTCCGGAGCGCTGCCGCTGCCGTTGCCGGAGTCCGCGCCCGTGCCCACGCCGGTCCCGGAGTCCGCGCCCGTGCCCGCGCCCGTGCCGGAGTCCGCGCCCGCGTCCGTGCCCGCGTCCGTGCCCGCGCCGTTGCCGGACCCCGTCGGGATGTGCTTGGTGAACTCCTCGTGGCCCGGCCAGCTCAGGATCAGCTCGTCCCCTTCGAGGCGGGCCTGCGCCAGTACGGGGGTCAGGTCCTGGTCCTCGGCCGCGGCCAGCGCCCCGGCGGCCGTACCGAAGCGTTCGAGGCCGCGCAGGGTCGAGATCGTCGGCGGCATCATCGTCAGCTCGCCCCGGTCGTAGCCGGCCGCGGCGTCGGCCGGACGGATCCAGACCGTGCGGTCCGCCTCCGTCGAGACGTCCCGGGTGCGCTGACCGGCCGGCAGGGCGGCCACGAAGAACCAGGTGTCGTACCGCCGGGACTCGAACTCCGGCGTGATCCACCGCGCCCACGCGCCGAGCAGGTCGGAGCGCAGGACGAGCCCGCGCCGGTCGAGGAAGTCGGCGAAGGACAGCTCGCGGGCGACCAGCGCCTCGCGGTCCTTCTCCCAGTCCTCCCCCGTCGTGTCGTCGACCACGGAGTCCGCGGTCTCCCCGGCGAGCAGGACGCCCGCCTCCTCGAAGGTCTCGCGCACGGCCGCGCAGACGATCGCCTGCGCCTCCTGCGTACCCGTGACGCCGAGTCGCTCGGCCCAGCTCTCCAAGGAGGGCCCGGCCCAGCGCACCGGGTGCTCGTCGCGCGGGTCGACCCCGCCACCGGGATAGGCGTACGCGCCGCCCGCGAAGGCCATGGAGGCGCGCCGCCGCAGCATGTGGACGTGCGGCCCGTCGGCGGCGTCGCGCAGCAGCAGGACGGTCGCCGCCCGCCTGGGGGCCGCGGGCGTGAGCTCACCCGCCGCGAGGGCGCGGATGCGGTCGGGCCATTCCGGTGGGTACCACTGACCATTCGGCATGGCCGGATGGTATGCGCAACTACCGTGATGCACGAGAGCCGATTCCCCCTGGGCGGGAGAACCGGCTCTTGACGGACGTACGGGCGGTCAGGCCTCGACCAGCTCCACCTGGACCTCGACCTCGACCGGGGCGTCGAGCGGGAGGACCGCCACGCCGACGGCGCTGCGCGCGTGCACGCCCTTGTCGCCGAGGACCGCGCCGAGCAGCTCGCTGGCGCCGTTGATGACGCCGGGCTGGCCGGTGAAGTCGGCGGCCGAGGCGACGAAGCCGACGACCTTCACGACCCGCTTGATCCGGTCCAGGTCACCGGCGACCGACTTCACGGCCGCGAGGGCGTTCAGCGCGCAGGTGGCGGCGAGCTGCTTGGCCTCCTCGGCGGTGACCTCGGCGCCGACCTTGCCGGTCACCGGAAGCTTGCCCTGCACCATCGGGAGCTGGCCCGAGGTGTAGACGTACACGCCCGACTGCACGGCCGGCTGGTAGGCGGCCAGCGGAGGCACGACCTCCGGCAGGGTCAGGCCCAGTTCGGCGAGCTTCGCCTCGACGGCGCCGGTGCCGTTCGCGGCGCCGCTCATCAGGACTTCTCCCGCTTCAGGTAGGCCACGAGCTGCTCGGGGTTGTTCGGGCCGGGAACGACCTGGACGAGCTCCCACCCGTCCTCGCCCCAGGTGTCCAGAATCTGCTTCGTCGCGTGCACGAGAAGGGGCACGGTCGCGTATTCCCACTTGGTCATGGAGCCGACTGTATCCGCTGCCACAGGCAGCCTCCTGCTTAGGCGAGCGCTCCAGTGGTTAGGCTCGAAGGCGTGAGCAGGCTCCAGGTCGTCAGCGGCAAGGGCGGTACCGGTAAGACGACGGTCGCCGCCGCCCTCGCGCTCGCCCTCGCGACGGAGGGCAAGCGCACTCTCCTCGTCGAGGTCGAAGGCAGACAGGGCATCGCACAGCTCTTCGAGACGGAGGCCCTTCCGTACGAGGAACGCAAGATCGCCGTCGCCCCGGGCGGCGGTGAGGTCTTCGCGCTGGCCATCGACGCCGAGCGGGCCCTCCTCGACTACCTCCAGATGTTCTACAAGCTGGGCACCGCAGGACGGGCCCTGAAGAAGCTCGGCGCGATCGACTTCGCGACGACGATCGCGCCCGGCGTGCGGGACGTGCTGCTGACCGGCAAGGCCTGCGAGGCGGTCAGGCGGCGCGAGAAGCACGGCGGCTACACCTACGACCACGTGATCATGGACGCGCCCCCGACGGGCCGGATCACCCGTTTCCTCAACGTCAACGACGAGGTGGCCGGGCTCGCCCGGATCGGCCCGATACACAATCAGGCCCAGGCCGTGATGCGCGTCCTGAAGTCCCCGGAGACCGCGGTGCACCTGGTGACGCTCCTGGAGGAGATGCCGGTCCAGGAGACCGCGGACGGCATCGCGGAGCTGCACGCGGCCGAACTGCCGGTGGGCCGCGTCATCGTGAACATGGTCCGTCCGCACGTCCTCGACGAGGCGGCGGTACGGGCGGCCTCCGGCGACCACCGGGACGCCGTCGCACGCACGCTGGCCGCCGCGGGCGTCCGGGGCGGCACGAAGCTGGTCGAGCCGCTCCTGGAGCAGGCGGCCGAGCACGCACAGCGGGTGGAGCTGGAGCGCGAGCAGCGGGCGGTGCTGCTGGGGCTCGACGTACCGGCGTACGAACTCCCGTTCCTGGGGGACGGGGCGGACATCGCGGGGCTGTACCGGCTGGCGAAGGATCTGCGGAAGCAAGGGGTGGGCGCGTGACGGGTCCGGTGAACGGCACGGCGAACGGTCTGGACTCCGTACCCGTCCTCGAACTCGATGCGCTCATCGACGACCCGGGCACCCGGATCATCGTCTGCTGCGGGGCGGGCGGTGTCGGGAAGACGACGACCGCGGCGGCGCTCGGCGTTCGGGCGGCGGAGCGGGGCCGCAGGGTCGTCGTCCTGACGATCGACCCGGCGCGCCGGCTCGCGCAGTCGATGGGGATCGACTCGCTGGACAACGTGCCGCGCAAGGTCGACGGGATCAAGGGGTCCGACGGCGGAGAGCTGCACGCCATGATGCTCGACATGAAGCGGACCTTCGACGAGATCGTCGAGGCGCACGCGGACGCCGAGCGGGCCCGGGCGATCCTGGAGAACCCGTTCTACCAGTCCCTGTCGGCCGGCTTCGCCGGGACGCAGGAGTACATGGCGATGGAGAAGCTCGGGCAGCTGCGGGCCCGGGACGAGTGGGACCTGATCGTCGTCGACACCCCGCCGTCGCGGTCCGCGCTGGACTTCCTGGACGCGCCGAAGCGGCTCGGGTCCTTCCTGGACGGGAAGTTCATCAAGCTCCTGATGGCCCCGGCGAAGATGGGCGGCCGGGCCGGGATGAAGTTCCTGAACGTCGGGATGTCCATGATGACGGGGACCCTGGGCAAGCTGCTGGGGGGTCAGTTCCTCAAGGACGTGCAGACGTTCGTGGCCGCGATGGACACCATGTTCGGTGGCTTCCGGACCCGGGCGGACGCGACGTACAAGCTGCTCCAGGCGCCGGGAACGGCGTTCCTGGTGGTCGCGACGCCGGAGCGGGACGCGCTGCGGGAGGCGGCGTACTTCGTGGAGCGTCTCGCGGCCGAGGAGATGCCGCTGGCGGGCCTCGTCCTGAACCGCGTCCACGGCAGTGGCGCCGCCCGGCTCTCGGCCGAGCGGGCGCGGGCCGCGGCGGAAAATCTTGACGAGGGGCGCATTGTGGATCAGGGCGCCGGGAAGACTGGAGGGCGTGGCTCCCGCGCCACCGCCCCCGACGAGCCGTCGGACAACGAGCTGTCCGACCCAGCGACCGCCGCCGACACGACGACAGGCACCACCGCAGGCACGACCGCGGTCCCCACCGCGGGTACGACCGCAGGCACCAGCGCGGACATCGACCCGATCCCCGAGGCTGCCCCCACAGCCGACGAGGCCGATGTTGCCGACCCCGACGCGCCGGACATCCAGCAATTGACCGCCGGCCTGCTCCGGCTCCATGCCGAGCGGATGCAGGTGCTCGCGCGCGAGCAGCGCACACGAGACCGGTTCACGGCGCTCCACCCCGAGGTGGCCGTCGCCGAAGTGGCCGCCCTGCCGGGCGACGTACACGACCTGTCCGGACTCCGCGCCATCGGCGACCGCCTCACGGCGGGCCGAATGCCGACGTCCTGACAGCGGATCACTACAGCCGATCTCTCGGGCAGCCGATCGCTGTGCCGGCAGATCGCTGTTCCGGCCGATCCCTGTGCCGCCAGATCGCTCTGCCGGCCGATCGCTCCTGCCGGCAGCGGGCGGTCAGCCCACCGCCGCGTACGCCTCGTACGTCGCGTCGTCGTCGATCGCCACGGGCAGCAGGCCCGCTCCCCGCTCGTACTCCGTCCGCGCGGTCTCCAGCAGGCGCCGCCACGAGGTGACGGTCGGCCGCCGGCGCAGCAGGGCACGGCGCTCGCGCTCCGTCATGCCGCCCCACACGCCGAACTCCACACGGTTGTCGAGGGCGTCGGCCAGGCACTCGGTCCGCACCGGACAGCCGGTGCACACCGCCTTCGCCCTGTTCTGCGCCGCTCCCTGCACGAAAAGTTCATCCGGATCGGTAGTGCGGCAGGCCGCCTGCGCACTCCAGTCAGCTACCCAGCCCATACCGGCGCCGTCCTCTCCCGAATCGAGGCTCCCCCACGGCGGTAGCGGCATATTCACCGCTGCCAGTTGGTGACGTTACGGAAGGTGGGCACAGCGCAACACCCCCTTCGGGCCCAATCTTGAATGGCCCGAACGGACTATGCGTACGCGGCAGATCACCCAGGGGAGTGACCGATGGACATGCGTGCCGAATCGGTCGAACCGGTACAGTTCGCCCGGCTGGGTCGGTGCCACTTAGGGCGTCGAGTGACGCATGGGGCGAAATCGGACAGGGGGTTCCCAGGGTTCGGGGCCAAGGGAATTACTGCCGATGTCACGCCCGGGGTCTTGCCTGGACCTTGATGCGAAACCACACTGCTGTGACAGTTGGGAGCAGCTTAGGCCAAGGCATTCCCGTCTGTCCGGCGAATGCGAACGTCGACTCGTCATGTCCGCGTCGTCATGGGCCCGGACCTGCCAGGACCGGCCCGGATGTCACGTTCTCGTACTCGAACGCTCCGAGAGGCCCCCGCTCCTACGGAACGCTCATCACTACGGATTAGGCTGCCCCCATGGCAAAGAAGCGCTCGGGCGGAGGTCTGACCGGGACCCAGCAGGCCGCCAAGTTCCTCGGTGTCAGTGTGCTCGCGGGAGCGGTGCTGGCAGGCATCGCCCTGCCCGCGGCCGGTGCACTGGGTCTTGCGGCGAAGGGGACGGTCGAGGGGTTCGACGAGATTCCGTCGAACCTGAAGACGCCACCCCTGAGTCAGCGCACCACCATCCTCGACTCGGAGGGCGGCGTTCTCGCCACCGTCTACTCCCGCGACCGGAAGGTCGTGCCGCTGGAGAAGATCTCTCCGTACATGCAGAAGGCGATCGTCGCGATCGAGGACTCGCGCTTCTACGAGCACGGCGCGATCGACCTCAAGGGCGTGCTGCGCGCGATCAACCGCAACGCCCAGTCGGGCGGCGTGGCCCAGGGCGCGTCCACGCTCACGCAGCAGTACGTGAAGAACGTCTTCGTCGAGGAGGCCGGTGACGACCCGGAGAAGGTCGCCGCCGCCACCCAGCAGACCATCGGCCGCAAGGTGCGCGAACTGAAGTACGCGATCCAGGTCGAGGAGGAGCTGGGGAAGAAGAAGATCCTCGAGAACTACCTCAACATCACCTTCTTCGGCCAGCAGGCCTACGGCATCGAGGCGGCGTCCCAGCGCTACTTCTCCAAGCCCGCCGCCGACCTCAAGGTGGAGGAGGCCGCGATGATGGCCGGCCTCGTCCAGTCGCCGAGCCGCTACGACCCGATCAACGACCTCCAGGAAGCCACCAAGCGCCGCAACGTGGTCCTCCAGCGGATGGCCGACGTGAAGGACATCAGCCAGGCCGAGGCGGACAAGGCGAAGGCCACGCCGATCAAGCTGAAGGTGAAGACCCCGAAGAACGGCTGCATCACCGCCGTCGACGGCGCCGGCTTCTTCTGCGACTACGTGCGCAAGACGATCCTCACCAACCCGGTCTTCGGCAAGACGGTCGAGGAGCGGCAGAAGCTGTGGAACCTCGGCGGCCTGACCGTCCGGACCACGCTCGCCCCGCGCGCCCAGGAGGCGGCCAACGAGGCCGCGGTCGCCCACGTCAACGAGGACGACAAGGTCGCCGCCTCGGTCGTCCAGGTCCAGCCGGGCAGCGGCAAGATCCTGTCGATGGGTCAGTCGCGGCCGTACGGTCTCGACCAGAAGCAGCACCAGACCACGCTCAACCTGGCCGTGGGCAGCAAGATGGGCGGCACGACGTACGGCTTCCAGACCGGTTCGACGTTCAAGCCGATCACGGCCGCGGCCGCCCTGGAGAAGGGGCTGAGCCCCGCGCAGAGCTTCTCCACCGGCTACGAGATCTCCGTCCCGGAGAACTCGTACACCCGCTGTGACGGCAAGCCGGCCGGGTACGCGGACTGGAAGGTCGGCAACGAGCTCAAGTCCGAGACCGGCACCTGGGACATGACGAGCGCGCTCGGCAAGTCCATCAACACCTACTTCGCCAAGCTGGAGCAGATGGCCGGCCTGTGCGAGACGGTGACGATGGCGAAGAACGTCGGCTACGAGCGCGAGCTGGGCAAGAAGGTCAAGGAGAGCCCCTCGATCACGCTGGGCGCCATCGAGGCCACCCCGCTCGACATGGCCGCCGCCTACGCGACCTTCGCCAACCGGGGCACGTACTGCACGCCGATCGCCATCGAGTCGATCAAGACGGCGGGCGGCGAGCAGCTGAAGGTGCCCCAGACCGAGTGCTCGCGTGCCATGAGCGAGCGGACGGCCGACACCATCAACCAGATGCTGAAGGGCGTCGTCGAGGACGGCACCGGTACGAAGGCCGGTCTGAGCGACCGCGACAACGCCGGCAAGACGGGTACGACGAACGACCGCAAGGACGCCTGGTTCGTCGGGTACACGCCGAACCTGTCCACGGCCGTCTGGGTCGGCGACGACGTCGGCGAGAAGGTGTCGATGTTCAACATCACCATCGGCGGCCAGTACTACCCGAAGGTCTGCGGTGGCTGCCTCCCCGGCCCCATCTGGAAGATCGCGATGCGCGGGGCGCTCGACGCCTCCGAGACGCCGCAGTTCGCCCCCATCTCCGTACCGCGCGGCGAGAAGCCGGAGGACAAGGACAAGGACAAGCCCGGCGACGACGACAACAAGCCGGGCAAGCCCAACCGGCCGAACCTCCCCGGGATCACGCTCCCGCCGGACCTGATCGGCGGCGGTGACGGAGGCGGCCGGGGCCGCGGCGGCAACGGCCCGTAGCACCGGCAGGGACATGACTGAGGGCGCCTCCCCCGCGCGGCGGGGGGGGCGCCCTCGGTCGTACGTACCGTCCGTACCGTCCGTACCCTCCGGACGGTCCGTACGTCGTCGCCCGCTAGCCGGCGAGCAGCTTCTTCACCGCGGCCGCCACGCGCCCGCCCTCGGCCTGGCCCGCGACCTTCGGGTTCACGATCTTCATGACGGCGCCCATGGCGCGCGGGCCCTCGGCGCCGGCGGCCTTGGCCTCGGCGACGGCCGCGGCCACGATCTGCTCAAGCTCCGCGTCGTCGAGCTGCTTGGGCAGGTACGCGTCGAGGATCTCGCCCTCCGCCTTCTCCCGCTCGGCCGACTCGGCGCGGCCGCCCTGGGCGAAGGCCTCGGCGGCCTCGCGGCGCTTCTTCGCCTCCTTGGCGATCACCTTCTGCACCTCGTCGTCGGAGAGCTCGCGCTTGGTGGTGCCCGAGACCTCCTCCTTGGTGATCGCGGTGAGGGTGAGCCGGAGCGTCGAGGAGCGCAGCTCGTCGCGCTCCTTGATGGCGGCGTTGAGGTCGTCCTGAAGCGTGGCCTTGAGCGTGGTCATGCCCCAAGTGTGTCAGGTGTCCCACCCCACCCGCCCGCGCATTTCCGCCCATCGGGTCTGCGACGATGGGGGGATGCGCGCACGGTACGGGATCCCCCTGAAGGTCACGGCAGGTCTCACGGCGACGGCCGCGGCCGGAATCGTCTACGCGGCGGGCTTCGAGGCCCGCTCGTTCCGGCTGCGCCGGGTGACGATCCCCGTTCTCCCGCGCGGGATGCGGGATCTGCGGGTCCTTCAGGTCTCCGACATCCACATGGTGTGCGGGCAGCGGAAGAAGCGGGCCTGGCTGCAGAAGCTCGCGGGGCTGCGTCCCGACTTCGTCGTGAACACCGGCGACAACCTCTCCGACACGGACGCGGTGCCGGAGGCCCTGGACGCGCTCGGCCCGCTGATGGAGTACCCGGGTGTGTACGTCTTCGGCTCCAACGACTACTACGGGCCTCGGCTGCGCAACCCCGCCCGCTACCTCATGGAGAAGGCCCAGGGGCGGCACGGCCTGAACGGCAACAAGCCGGTGGTGGGCGCGGTGCACAACCCGTGGGAGGAGCTGCGGGACGCCTTCGACGAGGCGGGCTGGGTGAACCTCACCAACACGCGCGGCCGGCTGAAGCTGCCCGGTGGTCTCGACCTGGCCTTCACCGGGCTCGACGACCCGCACATCAAGCGGGACCGGTACGAGCGGGTGGCCGGCGGCCCGGACGCGTCGGCGGACTTCTCGATGGGCGTGGTGCACGCCCCGTACCTCCGCAGCCTCGACGCGTTCACGGCGGACGGCTACGAGCTGGTCCTCGCGGGGCACACGCACGGCGGCCAGCTGTGCATCCCCTTCTACGGCGCGCTGGTGACCAACTGCGACCTGGACACGGACCGGGTGAAGGGCCTCTCCACGCACACGGCGGCGGGCCGGACGTCGTTCCTGCACGTCTCGGCCGGCTGCGGCACGAACCGCTTCACGCCGGTCCGCTTCGCCTGCCCCCCGGAGGCGACGCTGCTGACGCTGACGGCGCGGGACTGAGCCTGCGGACCACCGGACGGCGCCTTTACGGTGGGGGGATGCTCACGCCGAACCCCGCCTCGGCCGCGGTACCGGCCGCCGCCGTCGTACCCGCCGTCCGCCGGCCCGTGGCCGCCGTCCTCCGCGGGCTGGTCGCGCTCGCGGCGGCGACGGGCGTGGTGATCGAGTGCGTCCTCGGGAGCGTGCCGGTCGTCCTGAGCTTCTTCACGATCTGGTCGAACATCGGGGTCGCGGTCGTCTTCGCGCTCTCGGCCCGCCGCGCCTGGACCGGCCGGCCGCCGCTGCCCGCGGTGTGGACCGGCGGAGTGCTGCTGTGCATCTCCGTGGTGGGGCTGGTCTTCCACTTCGTCCTGGCGAACGGTTCGAGCGAGTTCAACCAGGCCGCGGAGATCGCGAAGCTCACGGGCGGCAAGGCGGTCGCCAACCAGCTCCTGCACACGGTGACCCCGATCGGCGCGGTCCTCGACTGGCTCCTCCTCACCCTCCCCGGCGCGATGCGCTGGCGCCACGCGGTCCAGTGGCTCGCGGCCCCGGCGGCCTACCTGGCCTTCGCCCTGATCCGCGGCGCCCTGCTCGCCCCGGACGTCCCCACCCGCTACACGTATCCCTTCATCGACGTCACCGAGTACGGCTACGCGGGCGTGGCGGTCAACGCCCTCGTCCTGGGCCTCGCCTTCTCCGCGCTCGGCCTGGCGATCGTCGCCCTGGACCGCGTCCGACCTGCGGTGAGGGGCCGCGAAAACCGGATTTCGTCTCAGGGCGCGGGTGGGCTAAAGTAATCGATGTCGCCGCGACGTGAAGAACTGAGCAGTGACATCGGGGTGTAGCGCAGCTTGGCAGCGCGCTTCGTTCGGGACGAAGAGGTCGTGGGTTCAAATCCCGCCACCCCGACAGCTGAAACACCAGGTCAGGGGCCTGATCCGCGCGAGCGGATCAGGCCCCTGAGTGGTTTCCTGGGGCGTGGGGGCGCTATCCCGGGAAGGAGCCACGGCATGGGTGGGAAGGTCTCGACCGCGCCCGCGTCGCATCTGAGTGGGGCCGAGCGGGTTCGGCTGGCCGTCTATCACGGGTTCGCGCGGACCGGCGACGCTCCGGGGGTCGCGGAGCTGGCCGGGCTCACCCGGCTCACCGGCGAGGAGGTGCGGCGGGAGCTGCGCGGCCTGCACGAGAGTCGTGATCTTGTGCTGGATCCGGAGGACGGCGACCGGGTCGTCCTGGCGCACCCCTTCGCGGCCGTGCCGCTCGGGTTCTCCGTCATGGGGGCGCACACACTCTGGTGGGGCGGCTGCGCCTGGGACTCGTTCGCCCTGCCGCACCTGCTGGACGACGAGCCCGACGTCCTGGTCGCCACCCGCTGCCCGGCCTGCGACGCCCCGCACGCCTGGGTCGTCGGCCGGGAGGCGCCGCCGGAGGGCGGGCAAGTGGCCCACTTCCTCGTGCCCATGGCGCATGCCTGGGACGACGTGCTGCACACCTGCGCCCATCAGCGGTTGTTCTGTTCCGAGGACTGTGTCGACGACTGGCTGCGGCGGACCGGGCAGGAGCGCGGTTACGTCATGGGGCTCGACACCCTCTGGCGCTTCGCCGGTGACTGGTACACCGGACGCCTCCACCCGGGCTACACCCGCCGCGACCCCGCCTCCGCCTCCGCCTACTTCGCCGAGGTCGGGCTGCGAGGGGCCTTCTGGGGGCTGCCCGACGAAAGGCCCTAGGGCCCGGTGCGGGAAGTCGATCAAGCGGCTCTACTCTGTTACGGCGCAGGTGTCGACCAGGTAGTCGACCGTCGAAAGGCTGGGTCTCAATTGCTGGTCGCGGACCGATATCGGCTTCAGACGTGTGTCGGCCGCGGGGGCATGGGCGAGGTGTGGCAGGCCACCGACGAGGTGCTCGGGCGGTCCGTGGCCGTGAAGTTGATGCTCGGGCACGAGCACGATCCCTCCGCGGGCGAGCGGTTCCGGCTCGAGGCGCAGACCGCCGCGCGGCTCAGCCATCCCCATGTGGTCGGCGTCTTCGACTTCGGCACGTGGGACGGAAAGCTCTATCTCGTCATGGAGTTGGTGGAGGGGTCCAGCCTCGCCTCCGAGCGCGGGGCGCCGCCCCTGGTGCTGCCGGCCGAGCGGGTGGCCGTCGTCGCCGGTCACGCCGCCGCCGGGCTCGCCGCCGCGCACCGGGAAGGGGTCGTGCACCGGGACATCAAGCCCGGGAACCTGCTGCTCGACGGCGACGGGACCGTGAAGCTCGCCGACTTCGGGATCGCCCGGTTCGTCGACGACCCGTCCGCCGCGCTCACGACCACGGGCCAGATCGTCGGCACCGGCCTCTACCTCGCCCCCGAGCGGGCGCTCGGCCGGGCCGCCTCGCCCGCCTCCGACGTGTACTCGCTGGGCTGCGTGCTGTACCAACTGCTCACCGGACGGCCCCCGTTCCAGGGCGACACCGCCACCTCCCTGCTCTACCAGCACATCGACACACCTCCCGCGCCGCCCAGGCAGCTCGGAGTGGGGCTGCCCGCGGCGTTCGAGGCGTACCTCCTCTCCATGCTGGCCAAGGAGCCCGAGCAGAGGCCTCCGGCCCAGGCGATCGCCGACTGGTTCACCTCCGGTGCCTGGCGGGGGCATCCGCTTCCACCGACTCAGCCGCGGAGTCAGGTCCAGTCGCGGAGCCAGGGGCAGCCGCCGCGGAATCAGGCTCAGCCGCCGCGTGCGGCACAGAGCGCGCCCCGGGCCGCGAACCGGTCCGCGAACCGGTCCGCGAACCACGCCTCCTCGCGGCGGCAGGCGCGGCGCGCGGAGAGCGGGCTCGCCGCCCTCTCGCGGCGGCGGCCCCGGAAGACCGCCGCCGTCGCCGGCGGCATAGCCTTCGTCGTCTTCCTCCTGATCGGCATGGCCTGGATGTCGTGAGTGACCCGAACGGGGGTCGCCGGGTGGCCCGGGGTGGGGCGGTCCGGTCCCCTGGGGACATGCACCCCCTCCGGACAGCCGCCGAGGCGGCGGCCACCGTTCCCGCCGAGGTCGTCTCCGACTCCGGCCCGTCCGCGCTCGCCCTCGGCCTCGGCGCCGCCGCCGTCGCGGGGGCCATCGGCACCGCCGTCGTACGACGCGGTCGCACGGCGAAGCGCCTCGACGGATCCGCCGAGCGAACGCCCGGGCAGACGCCGGGGCAGGCGGCCGCTTCCGAGCCGGGGGCCGCTTCCGAGCGGTCCCGCAACTGACGCCGGTTCCGCCGACCTCAGGGCGACTCGTGCGCCAGGGCCTCCAGGCCTCGGCGGGCGCCTTCCTCGTACGCCCGGGTCAGCTCCCTGGCCGGTAGCGCCTCGCGGAGCGCGCTGTCGCTGTGCCGGCGCGCCGGGGCACAGAACGGGGCGGCGCGGTACGAGTCGTCGAAGGCGGACCTCCGTAACAGGTCGACGGCGCCCAGCAGATGGGCCGCTTCCTTCGGGCGGCCGGCGAGGATCCGCAGCCGGGCGACGAGTTCGGCCGCGCAGGTCGCCCCGACGACGCCGCCGAGCCTGAGGTGGGTGCGCAGGGCGCGGACCGCGTGCCGTTCGGCGCGTACCGGATCGCCCTCCCAGGAGTGGAGTTCGGCACGGGCGTAGGACGTCCAGGCCTCGGCCATGAGGTCCCGGCCCGTCCAGTTCCAGCCCGCCGCGCGGTCAAGAGCCTCCTGGGCCGCCTCGGGGTCGGTGCGGATCAGCGCGAGCGCGAGCGCCGCCCACACGGCTTCCCGGCTCGGGCCCACCTCGGGATAGTCGCCGATGGTGTTCAGGGCCTCGCGGAACTCCGCCGCCGCGGCCTCCGTACGCCCCTGGAACAGGGCCGTGGAGCCCCTCAGGTGGGCCAGGAGGCCCAGGCAGCGGTCGTCGCCCTCGCGCACGGCGGCGGCCCAGGCCTGGACGAGCAGCGGGTCGGCGTCCTCCGGGCGGCCGGCCTCCAGTTCGAGGAAGGCGGCCAGCCAGAGCGCTCGGGCCGGCAGCGGTCCCGGGTGCAGGGCCATGGCGTGCCGCAGCCGCGTCAGGCCCTCGACGACCCGCCCGCAGGCGATCCAGAGGAACCACAGCGAGACGGCGATCTCCACCGCCGAGTCCGCCTCGGCCGACGGCGACAGCGGGGCGGTCGTGGGGTCCATGGCGGCGGTCAGGTCGGGGAGTTCGCGCAGCGCGAGCGCGCGGGCGTCCTCCTGCCGTCCGCCGTGCCACCAGTCGGCGGCCCGCCGGGCGACCTTCACGCACCACCTGCGGTGGTGCAGAACGACGGCCCAGCGGTCCCCGCGCTCGGTGAGCCTGCGGGCTCCGACGGCCCGCATCGGGTGGGGCATCCAGTAGCCGGGTTCGCCGCCGGCGCCCTCGACGGGCAGCAGCGCGAGCGGAGCGAGCCGGTCGAGAACCCCGAGGATCTCGGAGGCGGGCAGCGCGCCCGACGCACAGACCTCCCGTACCGCCTCCGGGCCGAAGGTGCCCTCGAAGACGGACAGCCGCTCCCAGAGGAGCTGTTCGGCGCGGTCGCAGGCCGCGTATCCGGCGTCCACCACGGCCAGTTGCTCGGGGGGCGGCCAGGGGGCCGGGCCCTCGCGCAGGCGCGCGCGTATCGCCCCGGGATCCCGTTCACTGCCCGCCGGACGCTCTCTGTCCCCCATCGCTGCGGCCCCTGCCTCACGTCTCTCTTCGTGGCTTTTCACAGCCATTACGGTTTGAATGCCTGTGCCCCGGGCCATCCTGGGGCGCCGTGGCGCAGGCACCGGCGGTTTGCCGGAGAACGGCCAGGGAGGGAAATGCGTACCGGGGAATCCGTCCTGGGAGAGGCGGATCTGGCGCTCATCCACGCATTGCAGCTGGCACCCCGTGCCACATGGACGGACCTCGCGGCGGTCATCGGCACCAGCCCCGACACGCTCGCGCGGCGCTGGGAGCAGCTCACGTCGGGCGGTTACGCGTGGGCCGGCCTCCTGGCGCGCCACCAAGCCTCCGCCGACGCGCTCTACGCCTGGGTGGAGGTCGACTGCGCCGCCGGGCAGTCCGAAGTCACCGCCGGCGAACTCGCGCGCGACCCGCAGACCCGCGGCGTCCACCAGGTGACCGGCGACACCGACCTGGTGCTCCTGGTGACCTGCCCCGACCTGGTGGCGCTGGACGAGTACTTGGTGCGGCGCGTCCAGGGGCTGCCGGGGGTGATCAGGTCCCGTACGCAGGTGATCACACGGATGCACCCGCTCCGCAACGGCCCGCAGCTCGACCAGCTGACGCCCCAGCAGGCGCAACGGCTCGCGGAGCTCAACGGGCCGGTGGCGGGCCCCGGGCGCAAGCCCCACCGGTTCACGGAAGCCGACCGCAGGATCGTCGCCGCGCTGGCCGGGGACGCCCGGATCAGCGCCGCCGAGCTCGCCCGTCAGGTCGGTACGAGCGAGTCGACCGTACGTCGCAGGCTGGAGGCCCTCGCGACGGGCGGGGCGCTGTTCCACCACTGCAAGCCGGCCCCCCGCTTCTCGGGGCGCCCGGTGTTCGCGCTGGTCAAGGCGGACGTGCCGCCCCTGGAGGCCGCCTCGGCCTCGGCGGCCGTGGGGCGGCTGCGGCAGACCCGGCTCGTCACCTCGGTGACCGGGCCGCACAACCTGAGCGCGGGGGTGTGGCTGCGCTCGGTCGACGAGCTGAACGACGTGACGGCGGCGGTCGCCCGGGCCGTCCCGGGGCTGCGCATCACGGGTACGGTCCTCTCGCTGCGCGTCCACAAGCTCGGCGCCCAGGTCCTGGGCCCCGACGGCCGCCGCACCCACCACGTCCGCCCGGCCGACCCGCCCTCGGCGGAGGGGTAGCCGGAGCGCGGACCGCCGCCGGACAATGGGGCGCATGGAGTTCGCCGTGTTCGTGACGCTGCCGGGTCTTGTCATCCTGCTGACCGTGGTCGCCTTCGCCGACCAGATCCTGCGCATGACCGGGCGCGGCCGGCGGACGGGCCAGGTGTCGTCGACCGGCTTCGAGCAGCTGCACGCCACCTTCTCGCAGGGCAAGCAGAACGAACTGAAGGAGCGGCAGAGCGCCCTCGTCCTGCGCGACGACGAGGAGGACGGCGCGCCGCCGCACCGCTCGACGGTGGACCTGGCGGGCGGACGCGCGGTCATCCGCATGCCCTGAGTCATCCACTGCACCGAGTTATCCACAGGCTGCGGACGCGGGCGCCGCAATGTCCGCCGTTCGGAGCATGATGGGGGGCATGACCGAGAGCAACGAGAAGACCGCCACGCCCGACCTCCGCGCCGTCCCCGCCTGGGAGCAGCGGTTCCGTGCCCCGCGCGTCTCCCTGCCCGAGTGGGCGGAGGAGGCCCCCGATCGTTCGCTGTTCGTGTCCAACGCGACGGGGACGTACGAGCTGTACGCCTGGGACCGGGCGACCAGCGCCCAGCGCCAGGTCACGGACCGGCCGAACGGCACGACGGACGGCACGCTGTCGCCGGACGGGCGGTGGATCTGGTGGTTCTCGGACAAGGACGGCGACGAGTTCGGCGTCTGGATGCGCCAGCCCTTCGAGGGCGGGGCGGACGAGCCCGCGGTGCCCGGGCTCGCGCCGTCCTATCCGGCGGGGCTCGCGATCGGCCGGGAGGGCACGGTGGTCGTCGGCCGCTCGACGGACGAGGAGGGCTCGACGATCCATCTCGTACGGGACGGGGCGGCGCCCGTCGAGATCTACCGGCACCCGGAGTCGGCCGGGGTGGGCGACCTCTCGCACGACGGTTCGCTCCTGGTGATCGAGCACACCGAGCACGGCGACGCGATGCACGAGGCGCTGCGGGTGCTGCGCACCGAGGACTCCTCGGTGGTGGCCGAGCTGGACGACTCCAAGGGCGGCACGAAGGAGCTGGGGCTCTCCGTGCTCGGCTTCGCGCCGGTGGACGGGGACACCCGGCTGCTCGTCGGCCACCAGCGGCGGGGCCGCTGGGAGCCGATGCTCTGGGACGTGGCGACGGGCCGGGAGACCGACCTGCGCCTGGACCTGCCGGGCGACGTGGCGGCGGAGTGGTACGTGGACGGGACGGGCCTGCTGATCGTCCACAGCTTCGAGGCGCGCAGCGAGCTGTGGCGGTACGACATCGCGACGGGCGCCCTGGTCCGGGTGGAGACCCCGGCCGGTTCGGTGTCGGAGGCCACGGCCCGCCCCGACGGCAGCGTCGAGTTCCTGTGGTCCTCGGCCGCCGAGCCGGCGAGCGTGCGCTCGACGTCCGGCGGCGTCGTCCTCGACCCGCCGGGGCAGCGGGCGCCCGGTTCGGTGCCGGTGGAGGACGTGTGGGTGGAGGGCCCGGGCGGCCGGATCCACGCCCTCGTGCAGCGGCCGGCCGAGGGCGCGGGCCCGTTCCCGACGGTCTTCGAGGTGCACGGCGGTCCCACCTGGCACGACAGCGACGCCTTCGCCTCGGGCCCGGCGGCCTGGCTCGACCACGGGTACGCGGTGGTCCGGGTCAACTACCGCGGCTCGACCGGCTACGGCCGGGAGTGGACGGACGCGCTCAAGCACCGCGTCGGCCTGATCGAGCTGGAGGACATCGCGGCGGTCCGGGCGTGGGCGGTGGACTCGGGGTTCGCCGATCCCTCGAAGCTGGTCCTGGCGGGCGGCTCGTGGGGCGGGTATCTGACGCTGCTCGGGCTCGGCACCCAGCCCGGGGCCTGGTCGCTGGGGCTCGCCGCCGTCCCGGTCGCCGACTACGTGACGGCGTACGCCGACGAGATGGAGGCGCTGAAGGCACTGGACCGGACGCTCTTCGGCGGCTCGCCCGAGGAGGTGCCCGACCGGTTCGAGGCCTCGTCGCCGCTGACGTACGTGGACCGGGTCACGGCCCCCGTGTACATCTCGGCGGGGGTCAACGACCCGCGCTGCCCGATCCGCCAGATCGACAACTACGTGGACAGGCTGGCCGCCCGGGACGCGGTCCACGAGGTGTACCGGTACGACGCGGGGCACGGCTCGCTGGTGGTGGAGGAGCGGATCAAGCAGGTCCGTCAGGAGCTGGCCTTCGCGGCGCGTCACCTGGGGACCCGGCCGGTCGAGGGGTGAGGCGGCTGCGTACCGTGGAGGGGTGTACCGGTTCCTGAGAACGCCCCGCTGGTGGGGGATCAACGTCTTCGTCCTGTTGGCGATCCCGTTCTGCCTGTTCATGGGGACGTGGCAGATGGGGAAGTTCGAGGACCGCGTCGACTCCCACCGGGAGGCGGAGCGGGCCCCCGACCCGGGCACGCTGAAGACCGAGCCGCTGGCCTCGCTGCTGCCCGTGGACAAGGAGACCTCGGGTCGGCACGCGGAGGTGAGCGGCCGGTACGACCAGCAGTTCCTGGTGCCCGACCGTGAGCTGGACGGACGCGCGGGCAGTTACGTCCTGACGCTCCTGAAGACGGACGCCGGCAAGTCCCTGCCGGTGGTACGGGGCTGGCTGCCGGCCGGTGCGAAGGCCCCGGCCCCGCCGTCGGGCGAGGTCACCGTGGTCGGCGCGCTCCAGGCGTCGGAGACCGCGGGCACGAAAGGCGTCCACGCGGCCGGGGGTCTGCCCGAGGGGCAGCTCGCCATGATCAGCGCCGGTTCGCTGGTCAACCTGGTCCCCGACGAGATCTACGACGCGTGGGTCACGCTCACGGACTCCCCGGCCGGGCTCACCCCCGTGCCGGCGGCGGCCGCGGCGGGCACCTCACTGGACCTGAAGGCGTTCCAGAACCTCGGCTACACCGCGGAGTGGTTCGTCTTCGCGGGCTTCGTCCTGTTCATGTGGTTCCGCCTGCTGCGCCGCGAGGTGGAGGCCCAGCGCGACGAGGCGCTGGGCCTGTAGGGGAACCGCTTCCAGGCCCCTCGGCGCGCCGGGCGCGTGCCCGGCTGCCGTGGGGCACCGGTCAGGACGCGTCCAGGACGCCCGTGCGGTAGATGGTGCCCGAGCAGGCGTTCGGGATCGTGGTGGCCGCCTGCGGGGCGCCCGGCTCGGCGGTGTGGCTGATGGCGACGCTGCCGTCGGCGGGCGTGCCGTCCGTGACGAACTGCGGGGCCGCGCCGTCGACGGATTCACCCGTGCCGGTCGAGCCGCCCGAGGCCCCGGTCGACGTACCCTCGCCGTCCTTGGTCTGGGTCGGGGTCGGCGTCGGGGTCGGCGTGGGGGTCGGGTCCGGGCCGGGGCCGGGGTCCGGGGTGGTGCCCGTGGTGGGACAGGTCGCCGCGGGGACCCAGGCGAACCTCACCTCGTAGGCGCTGTCCGGCTTCAGGAGCAGCGTGGGCGACTCCTGCGAGGGGTCGGGCAGTCCGCTCGCCGCGTCACCGGCGGTGTGCGCGACGACCGAGATCTTCGACGGGTCGGCCGCGCCGTGCGCCTGGAAGTCGATCGTGCCGTCGCCGCTGACCAGGCATTCCTTGCCGGAGATGTTGGAGATGCGGAAGGTGCCGTAGACCTTCCCCTGGGCGTCGGGGCCGCCCGCCTGCGCCGAGCCGACGGCCAGCTGCCCGGCCTCGCAGACCGGCAGGGAGCCCGCCGAGGAGCTGGGGCCGCTGCCGGTGGCGCCGTTGACGGCGTCCTCCGCCTCGCCCCCGCCGGCGGCCGCGCCCTGGCTGGGGGCCGCGGTGCCGCTCGGCTTGCCCGCGCCCTGCCCGCCGCCCTCGACGCCGGTCTCCGAGCCGGTGCCGCCCTGGGCCTGTTCGCCGTGGCCGGCGTTGATGGCCTGGTCGGCGCTGAGGCCGCCGGAGCCCGCGACGTGCACGAGGGCGGGCACGGCCGTGCCCAGCAGCACGGCGGCCGCGGCGAAGCCGACGACGGCCTGGCGCTTGCGGGTGCGCCGCGCGGGGACGGCCCTGCGCAGGTGGTCGAGGGCGCCGTCGGAAGGCTGGAGGTCGCCCACGGCGCCCTGCAGCAGCCGCCGCAGCGCCAGTTCGTCGCCGTCGAAGGGTTCGCCGTGGCCGTCGGCCCGCTCGTTGTCCGGCCGGTCGTTCACAATCCCGTGTCCCATGTCGTCGCGTTCACCGTCGGGCAGTCCGCTCGTACCACCGGAACTCGTACCGCCGGAGCTCATGCCGTCGCCTCCATCGCGACGCGCAGCGCCGCGATGCCACGCGAGCCGTACGCCTTCACCGACCCCAGGGATATCCCGAGGGTCTCGGCCACCTGGGCCTCCGTCATGTCCGCGAAGTATCGCAGGACGAGCACCTCGCGCTGCCGCCGCTGAAGTCCGCGCATCGCCTTGATGAGGGCGTCGCGCTCCAGCTGGTCGTACGCGCCCTCCTCCGCGCTCGCCATGTCGGGCATCGGCTTGGACAGCAGCTTCAGCCCGAGGATGCGGCGGCGCAGCGCCGAGCGCGAGAGGTTGACGACCGTCTGGCGCAGGTAGGCCAGGGTCTTCTCCGGGTCACGGACCCGTTTGCGCGCGGAGTGGACGCGGATGAACGCCTCCTGGACCACGTCCTCGCAGGAGGCCGTGTCGTCGAGGAGCAGCGCGGCGAGACCGAGCAGCGAGCGGTAGTGCGCTCGGTAGGTCTCGGTCAGGTGATCGACGGAGGTGCCCGCGGACACGATGCCGTCAGCGCTCTCGCGGGGCGCGGGTATGCCGTTCACACCGGCCGCCCTGGTCCCCGCGGGCATGGGGGCGATCACCGGCATGCCGCCGCTCGCCGGACGCGGGCGCGGCTGCCGGAGCGGGCGCACCACAGGGACGCCACTGCCCAGGCCGCTGCCGGCGCGTGCCGGAACCGTGAACGTGCCGCGGAGCGGGACGACCGCCGCGATATCGAGTACCTCTGCCACGTCTGTTGGACACGCTTCCCCCCGTCAGGGTTGTACGAGTACGCCACCGTTCTTGACGGTGCCCCTATTGCCCTCATGCGTACTCGTTCATCCCCAATGCCCCGTATTCACAGCCTGTTTTGCGACACGCCACCGGCACACCCCATGGGTGCGCTAAGAGACGCCCTGGCCCAACTGGCGGTTGCGGCAAGGGTGAAGAGCATCGTCGAACATGGCGTCACCCCAGTTCAAGGGGCATCTGGCGCCGACTTGCTCACAGGTCTTTCACAGATCCTACAAAGTCGAACGATCAACCGTCGTCGATTTCCGGACGCTCCGGGCGAATGATCGACTCCGCGATCTGTACGGCGTTCAGCGCCGCGCCCTTGCGGAGGTTGTCGCCGCAGACGAAGAACTCGAGCGCCCGCTCGTCGTCCATCGACCGGCGCACCCGCCCCACCCAGACCGGGTCCGTGCCGACGACGTCGGCCGGCGTCGGGAAGGCGCCCGACGCGGGGTCGTCGAAGAGGACCACGCCAGGGGAGGTCGCCAGGATCTCGTGCGCGCGCCCGACGCTCACCGGCCGCTCGAACCGCGCGTGCACCGAGATCGAGTGCGCGGTCACCACCGGGACGCGCACGCACGTCGCGGCGACGGGCAGCCCGGGAAGGTCCAGGATCTTGCGGGTCTCGGCGCGCAGCGCCAGCTCCTCGGAGGACCAGCCGTCCTCCGCCGGCACGCCGGACCAGGGCACCACGTTGAGCGCGACCGGCCCGGGGAAGGGCCCGGTGTCGTCGCCCACGGCCCGCCGGACGTCTCCGGGGTGCGTGCCGAGTTCGGTCCCCGCGACCAGCGAGAGCTGCCCGCGCAGCGCGGCGACGCCCGCCTGCCCGCCCCCGCTCACGGCCTGCTGGGCGGTCACCACCAGCTCGCCGAGCCCGAATTCGGCGTGCAGCGCGCCCACGGCGACGATCAGCGCGAGCGTGGAGCAGCCGGGGCTCGCGACGATGCCCCGGGGCCGTACCCGCGCGGCGTGCGGATTGATCTCGGGGACCACCAGCGGCACGTCCGGGTCGCCCCGGAACGCCGCCGAGGTGTCCACCACCACCGCGCCCTTGGCGGCGGCGATCGGCGCCCAGCGCGCCGCGATGTCCTCGGGGACGAGGAAGAGCGCGAGGTCGACGCCCTGGAGCGCCTCCTCGCTCAGCGCGAGGACCTCGGTCTCCTCGCCCCGCACGGCCAGCTTGGCGCCGGCCGAGCGGGGAGAGGCGACGAGTCGGATCTCGCCCCAGACGTCCGCGTGCTGCGTGAGCATCTGGAGCATGACCGCACCGACGGCTCCGGTCGCACCGACGACCGCGAGCGTCGGCTTGGCGGTCATCGTCCGGTGCCTCCATAGACGACGGCCTCGTCGGAGTCGCTGTCCAGACCGAAGGCGGAGTGCACGGCGCGCACGGCCTCGTTGACGTCGTCGGCGCGGGTGACGACCGAGATGCGGATCTCCGAGGTGGAGATCAACTCGATGTTCACCCCGGCGTCCGAGAGCGCCTTGAAGAAGTCGGCGGTGACGCCCGGGTTCGTCTTCATGCCCGCGCCGACCAGGGAGATCTTGCCGATCTGGTCGTCGTAGCGCAGCGAGTCGAAGCCGATGACGCTCTTCGTCCGCTCCAGGGCGTCGATGGCCTTGCGGCCCTCGGCCTTGGGGAGGGTGAAGGAGATGTCCGTCAGACCCGTCGACGCGGCCGACACGTTCTGGACGATCATGTCGATGTTGATCTCGGCGTCCGCGACGGCACGGAAGATGGCCGCGGCCTCGCCCGGCTTGTCCGGCACGCCGACGACGGTGATCTTCGCCTCGGAGGTGTCGTGGGCGACGCCCGAGATGATGGCCTGCTCCACCTTGCGGTCCCCTTGCGGCTCGTTGCTGACCCAGGTGCCCTGCAGCCCCGAGAAGGACGAGCGGACGTGGATCGGGATGTTGTAACGACGTGCGTACTCGACGCAGCGGTGCAGCAGCACCTTGGAGCCGGAGGCGGCGAGCTCCAGCATGTCCTCGAAGGAGATCCAGTCGATCTTCTTCGCCTTCTTCACCACACGCGGGTCGGCCGTGAAGACGCCGTCGACGTCCGTGTAGATCTCACAGACCTCGGCGTCGAGCGCGGCGGCCAGCGCGACGGCGGTCGTGTCGGAGCCACCGCGGCCGAGCGTGGTGATGTCCTTCTTGTCCTGGGACACACCCTGGAAGCCCGCGACGATGGCGATGTTGCCCTCGTCGAGGGCGGTACGGATCCGGCCCGGCGTGACATCGATGATGCGCGCTTTGTTGTGGACCGAGTCGGTGATGACACCGGCCTGGCTGCCCGTGAACGACTGGGCCTCGTGGCCCAGGTTTTTGATCGCCATGGCCAGCAGCGCCATGGAGATCCGCTCTCCGGCGGTCAGCAGCATGTCGAACTCACGGCCGGCCGGCATCGGGGATACCTGCTCGGCGAGATCGATCAACTCGTCCGTCGTGTCGCCCATCGCGGAAACCACGACGACCACCTGGTGGCCGTTCTTCTTGGCTTCCACGATCCGCTTGGCGACGCGCTTGATGCCTTCGGCATCGGCAACGGAGGAGCCTCCGTACTTCTGCACGACAAGGCCCACGTGCGCTCCTCGCTCAGTCTTAGGCCGCAGTCATCACTGCGGTCGGCTCAGTTTAACGAGCGGCCCGGAATCGCCGACCGTATATCGCATCCTGAGATGTCCCGCTCAGGACGTGATCACGACCGTGGAACCCGGGCCGCCCGTGGAGGACCGCATGCCCGGGGGGCGCGGGGGTACGCGGGGATGTGTGCGGGCTCACAGGGGCGGGCGCAGAGCCGGCCGCGCGCACGGTTCGGCCGGGGCCGGTTCAGCAGAACGGGTCGGGGAACCTCAGCAGAACGGGCTGGGGAACCAGCCGAGCGGCCTGCGATGCCCGCCCGGGGGCGAGACGTGCATCAGGTGGCCGGTGAAGTGATGGTCCTCGCCCAGCGCCTCCAAGGTGTCCTCGACCAGCGCGTCGAACTCGGCCACCGCCCGCTCGACCTCCCCCACCAGCTCGTACAGCCGGACCAGGTTCAGCCGCGAGGTCAGCGTGTCGGGGTGGTCGGGACCGAGCAGGCTCCGCCGCTCGCGGAGGGTCGTCTCCTGGAGGGCGATCGCGTCGTCCAGGCGCCCGGCGTCCTGGTAGGCGATGCCGAGGTTGCTCCGCACCAGGAGCGTCTCCCGGTCGCCGGGTCCCAGCAGCCGTTCGAGCCCGGCCAGCGCCCCTTCGAGGAGCGTGACCGCGCCGTCCTTGTCCCCCAGATGGCGCCGGTTGATCGCGAGCTTGCCCCGGGCCACGTGCGTCTCCACCCGGTCCTCACCCAGCACCCGCTCCAGGTCGGCGACGACCCGCGCCAGGAGCTCGCCCGACCGCTCCAGATCCCCACTGATGCCCAGGCACTCGGCGAGGCACTCCCGGCTGGCGGCGGTCTCGGGGTGGTCCGCGCCGAGCACCCGTTCCCGGCAGGCGACCGCCCGCTCGTACCAGTCCTCCGCCTCCCACGTGTCCCGGTCCGACACCAGGAACCGCGCCCCTCGGTGCACCAGGGCCGCGGTGCGCGCGGTGTCGGTCGCCGGGTCGGCCTGCGCGACGTACGTCTCGACGTGCGGGCGCAGTTCGCGCCACGCGCGCCACTCCTCCCGGCTGTCCACGCCGTGCGGCAGGGCGGACGTCAGCGCCTCCTCCGCGAGGGCGCGGGCGTCCTCGATGTCGTCGGCCCGCCGGTGCGGATCGTCCCCGTCCGCCATGCGCGCGACGGCCTGGACGAGCCGGTGCACGGAGACGGCGCCGTCCTCGTGCAGCGTCACCATGCTGTGCGCGGCGAGCCTGCCGACCGCGCGGCGCACGCGCGGCGCGGGACCGAGCCGGTCGAGGAGGTGCCGGGGGATCCGGTCGGGCCCCCACCAGGCGAGGACGCGGAGGATGACACCGGTGAGGGGATCGGCCGCGGCGAGCCGGTCCAAAGTGAGCCGCCAGGTCCAGGCGACGGCCTGCCGCCCGTCGCCGGGCGCCGTCTCGTACAGGTCCGCCGGGTACTGCCGCAGCTGATCGAGGTACTCGGCCGGCGACGTGCGGGTCTCGGCGCAGTAGGCGGCCGCCTGGGCGACGGCGAGCGGAAGGTGGCCGAGCCTGGCGCAGAGGACGCGCACGTCGTAGACGTCGCGGGGGCCGAGACCGGTGACGGTCTGCGCGAACATCGCGTACGAGTCGTCCACGTCCGGCACGGTCAGGGCGAGCACCTCGGCGAGGCCGTCCCACCCGGCCGCCTGCCGGGTCGTGATCAGGATCCGGCCGCACCCGGGGACCCGGGAGAGCAGCGGCTCGACGTCGGCGGCCTCGGTGACGTTGTCGAGCACGAGCAGCCACCCGTCGTGCGTGGACAGCCAGTGCAGTGCCCGCTCGCACAGGGCTGCCCTCGGGAGTACGTCGATCAGCGCGGGCTGCATCGCCCCGGCGAGGTCGGCGAGCCCGGCGTCGAGTTCGGCGCGGCTCTCGGCGGTGATCCACCACGCGGGGCGATGACCCTCGGCCCGCCGGGCCGCCCAGTGCGCCGCGAGCGTCGACTTGCCGACGCCGCCGAGGCCCAGGAGGACGACGACACCGTCCTCCGGGCTGCCCAAGTGATAGTCCAGCCACTCCAGTTCGCGTGCGCGTCCGACGAACCGCACGCCCTTGCGCGGGATCCTGGAAAGGCCGGGCGGACAGGCCGCGGGCGCGAGGGCCTCGGGCGGGAGCAGGACCGCGCGCTCGACCTGGGTGACGTAGTCACCGGTGGCGACCCGCCCGATGTCCCCGCCGGCAGCGACGGCCCGGTCCCCGGCGGCCTCGACCCCGCGTTCCCTGTCGCTCACGCGTCCCCCGTCGACACGCTCCCGATGTCCCCGCCCGCGGCCACGGAGCGGTCTCCGGATGCCGTGACGGACCCTTGCGCGGGCGGCGGGGTGGGGCTGGGGTTCGGCGCGGGTGCCGAGGCGGGGCTCGGCGCGGGGCTCGGCGCGGCGGCCGGTGCGGGGGTCGTGCCGCTGCCCGTGGCCACGGACCCGATGTTGCCGCCCGCCGCGACGGAGCCGGCGCCCGAGGCGGTCACGCTGGGCGCGGGCGCGGGTGCGGGTGCGGGAGCGGGCGGCTGAGGACCGGCTCCCCGGCCGAACTGGCCCCAGAGGGTGAGCCCGATGCCCACGACGGCGAGGACCACCCCCGAGACGCTCGCGATCTGGTCGGCCTTGCCGAGGTCGGTGAGCGCGACGGCGACGAGCGCGCCGATCCCCGCGACACCGACGCCAACGCCGGTCCAGAGGAGTGCCTTTGAGTTCACGCGCGTTGCCATGTGCCCATGATGACAGCGCGGCTGCCAGGCCGTGCGGGGCTCAGGCCAGCTCCTGCCGGATGAGCTGCGTCAACTCGCACTCGCCGAGCACCCGCAGACAGTCGTCGAGCAGTTCGGCCCCCAGGGCCTGGGCACGATCGCGTTGCTCCTGCGCGCCCTGGCCCAGCACACGGACGCCGATGAGGCGCGACAGGAAGACGTGCGAGTCCGCTCCTCCGCCCATGCGCCGGGACATCTCGGTCACTTCCTCGGCGACGGAGAAGGCTCGCTCCGTCTCCCCCGCGGCGGAGAGCGCCAGCGCCAGGGCGCGCTTGATGGTGGTCTCCAGGAGAACATCCCCGGGGGACGCCTGCTCTGCCTCCGTCGCCAGCTCCTCGAGCGCCGCCACCTCCGGGTTCTGTCCGGTGAGGGTCTGGAGCAGCGCGTACCGTGCCTGGATCGTCAGGGGGTGTGAGGGCCCGAGGAGACGGCGGCTGTGCTCGATGTTCTCGGTGAGCAGTGCCGCCGCCCGCTCCGGGTCGCGCCCCTGGACGGCTTCGGCCAGGAACCAGCGAGCTCGCAGGGTGTCGGGGTCGTCGGGACCGTGGACCCGCAGCCGGTCGGCGAGGTTGCCCGCCAGGAGGTCGATCGACGCGTCCTCGCCGTCCGCCATCCCCATCGTCAGGGCGAGGCTCTGCACCGCGCCCAGCGTGTGCGGATGGTCCGGGCCGTGCACCCTGCGCAGGGCGTGCACCGCCCGCTCGCAGAGCGGGCGGGACCGGCTGACGGCCATGTCCATCCCGAAGAACGTTCCGGCCAGCCAGAACAGCATGGCCTCACTTTCGGTGTCCTCTGCCTGAGGAGTGTGCCCGGCCAGCGCCTCCGCGTGGACGGCCACCTGCCGTTCCCAACCGGACTCGTCCAACGAGGCGGCGTGGTGCAGGAGCCTGACGGCGAACTCACGGGCCAGGGCCGTGGGCTCCGCCAGGTCCGCCCGGACCACCGCCTGCACCAGCCGGTGGACGGCCGGCTCCCCGTTCCGCAGCGTGATCATGCTGTGCGCGGCGAGGCGCCGCACGGCCTCCGTGATCTCCAGGGGCGTACCCAGCGGCTCCAGAAACCGGCGCGGGATGCCTTCGGGCGCCCACCAGGCGATGACCCGGAGCACCATCACCGCCATCGGGGTGTCCCCCAGCCGGTCCAGCGTCACCTGCCACACCCGAGACAGCGTCCGCGCCGCCTCGCCGCCCTCCGCCGTCGCCGCGAACATCTCCGCCGGATACGCGGCGAGCAGCTCCGCGTACGTACGCGGCGGGATGCCGGCCTCCGCGCAGTACGCCGCCGCCTGCTTCAGCGCGAGCGGGAGGTAGCCCAACTCCTCGCAGAGCGCGTCGAGTCCGTCGTCGGCCTCGCACACGCCCCTGAAGAGTTCCGCCGCCTCCTCCGGGTCCAGGACCTCCAGCGCCACCGTCCGCCCGACGTCCTGCCAGCCCGTCGCCCGCCTCGACGTGACCAGGATGCGGCCGGACCCCGCCCTCGCCAGGAGGGGGCGCAGGTCCGCCGGGTCGGAGACGTTGTCCAGGACCAGGAGCCAGCCCTCGTTCGTCGCCAGCCACTGCAACGCCCGCTCGCGCAGGGCGTCTTCGGGCAGGACGCCCACCACCGAGGGCTGCATCGCCCGGGCCAGCTCCGCCAGGCCCGCGTCGAGTTCGGCCGGGGTCTCGGCCGTGATCCACCAGACCACCGTGTGGTCGGCCACCCGGTCGGCCGCCCAGCGGGCCGCCAGCGTCGACTTGCCGATGCCGCCCAGGCCGCAGATGACCTGGACCCCCGAACCCGCGTCGAGCAGGGCCAGTTCGCGCTCGCGGCCGACGAACAGCCGCGTCCGTTCCGGGAGATGGACCAGCCCGGACGCGCCCACCCGCAACGCCTCGGGCGGCAGCAGCGTCGCCCGCTCCACCTGCGTGACGAAGTCACCCGTGTTGACGCGGCCGATCGCCCCGCCCGCCGCCACCGATCGCTCGCCGGACGCCTCGGCGCCGGCCACCCCCGTAACCCCCGTCATGAGCCCTGAACGTTACTTCTTCAGCCCGAGCCCCAGCGGTCCCGCGATCTCCTCCGCCATCACGCGCCCCGCCTCCTCCGCGAGGTCGTCCTCGGTCAGGTCCTCGTCCGTGTCGAGGCCGTCGAGGGCGGCCAGGGGCTGGTCGAGGCGGACGTGGGCGACGAGGGACTGGAGGGCGCGGAGGGTCGCCGAGGCCGTGGGGCCCCAGTTGGAGAAGTACGAGAACTGCCACCACCACAGCGCCTCGCTGGTGCGCCCCGCCCGGTAGTGGGCCAGGCCGTGGCGGAGGTCGGTGACGATGTCGGCCAGGTTGTCGGAGATCCGCGCCGGGACAGGGGCCTTGCGGGGCTCGTAGGGGTCGAAGACCTCCGAGAAGACGTCCACCGGGTCGAGCATCGTGGCGAAGCGCATGCGCAGCTCGTCCACGTCCGGCTCCGGGCCCGTGTCGGGCTCGTAGCGCTCGTCCGGGAGGATGTCCTCGTGCGCGCCGAGCCGCCCGCCCGCGAGCAGCAGCTGGGAGATCTCCAGGAGCAGGAAGGGCACCGCGCTGTCGGGCTCGTCGCCCTTGGCCACTTCCGTGGTCGCCACGATGAACGACTCGATCGAGTCGGCGATCTGGACCGCGAAGTCGTCCGGGTCCTGCGTGATCGCGTGCAGTGTGGCGTCAGACATCGCGGGTGCCTCCTTGGAGCGCGGGCGCGGGCGCGCAGACCCTCGCGCGGCCCCTGTCGTCATACATCTAGCAGTCGCCGCCCCTCGAAGGCACGCCCCAGGGTGACCTCGTCGGCGTACTCGAGGTCGCCGCCGACCGGCAGGCCGCTCGCGAGGCGGGTGACCTTGAGGCCCATGGGCTTGATCATCCGCGCCAGGTACGTCGCGGTGGCCTCGCCCTCCAGGTTCGGGTCGGTCGCGAGGATCAGCTCGGTGACCGTGCCGTCCGCGAGCCGCGCGAGCAGCTCCCGGATGCGCAGATCGTCGGGGCCGACGCCCTCGATGGGGCTGATCGCGCCGCCGAGCACGTGGTAGCGGCCGCGGAACTCGCGGGTCCGCTCGATCGCCACGACGTCCTTCGGCTCCTCGACCACGCAGATGACGGTCTGGTCCCGGCGCGGGTCTCGGCAGATGTTGCACTGCTCCTGCTGTGCCACGTTGCCGCAGACCGCGCAGAACCTGACCTTCTCCTTGACCTCCAGGAGCGCGTGCGCGAGGCGGCGGACGTCGGTCGGCTCGGCCTGGAGGATGTGGAAGGCGATCCGCTGGGCGCTCTTGGGGCCGACGCCGGGCAGCCTGCCCAGTTCGTCGATGAGGTCCTGAACCACGCCTTCGTACAACGCCAGCGCCCTTCTCAGAAGTGCTTGTTTCTTACGGTAGTGGCTGCCGGGGCGCCTTAGAAGCCCAGGCCGCGAAGCCGCCCGGAAGCGGCTCCGAAACGCGTCAGAAGCCCAGGCCCGGCATTCCGCCGCCGAGGCCCTGCGCCAGCGGGCCCAGCTTCTGCTGCTGGAGCGCCTGCGCGTTGTCGTTGGCGGCCTTGACCGCCGCGACGACCAGGTCGGCCAGGGTCTCGGTGTCCTCCGGGTCGACCGCCTTGGGGTCGATCACCAGGGCGCGCAGTTCGCCGGAGCCGGTCACGGTCGCCCGCACGAGGCCGCCGCCCGCCTGGCCCTCGACCTCGGTCGCCGCGAGCTCCTCCTGGGCGCGGGCGAGGTCCTGCTGCATCTTCTGGGCCTGCTGGAGGAGCTGCTGCATGTTGGGCTGGCCACCACCGGGAATCACGGTCACTCCTGGCTTTTCGCCGGTATCCGCAGGACACCGGGACGACTGATGTTCGGTATGCCGAGCCTACGTGGTCCATGCCCGGCCTGCCGCCACAACTCTTTCGAGTGAGAAACTGCGGGCTCCTCTACCTGATCAAGACCCCCTTGCGGGCGGAAATCCCGGGATTCCGGGCCCACAGCCCACCATTCGGCGGTAGGAAGGGCAGGCACCACGTGCACCGCACGTCACAGAGCGACACGAGCGCTGAGCTGAACAGAGGAGTGCCCCGGTGAGCCAGCAGCCGGAGATGCCGCCGCCGCAGCCGCCGCCCGGGCAGCCGGGACAACCGGGACAGCCCGGGCGGTCCGCCGCGCGCCGTGATCTGACCGGGACGCCCTTCCCGCTCGGCGACTGGGGCGAGCCCGCGGAGCGTCTGGACGAGCTGTACCGCTGGGTCGAGTCCAACGCGCTGCGCACCGCCGAGTGGTACCTCTCCGACCGGGTCTGGAAGCGCCGCTGCGCGCGGGCCCTGCGCATAGGTACGGCGCTGGGCGTCATCGCGGGCGCCGCGCTGCCCCTCCTGGACCTGACCGACGTCGCCGAGGGGGCGGCCGGCTGGGGGTACCTGTCCCTGCTGCTCGGCGCCGCCTGCATGGCCTGCGACCGGTACTTCGGCCTCACCTCGGGCTGGATAAGGGACGTGGCGACCGCGCAGGCCGTGCAGCGCCGGCTCCAGGCCCTGCAGTTCGACTGGGCGTCGGAGAGCGTGCGGGAGGTCCTCGGGCCCACCGAGGGCACCGCGAGCGAGGCGGCCGAGCGGTGCCTGGGGGTGCTGCGCCGGTTCTCGGAGGACGTCACCGAGCTCGTACGGGCGGAGACGGCCGACTGGATGGTCGAGTTCCGTTCCGGTCCCGCGCCGCTCGCGCTGCAGTCGGTCGGCGTCGGCACGCCCCGCCCCGAGGGCGGGCACCCGTCCTCCCGCTTCCCGCTCCCCCCGGGCACCCGCCCGAACATGCCCCGGCAGCGGCCGCCCGAGCCCCGCTGAGCCTGTGAGCGCAAGAAGAAGGGCGCCCCCTCGGGGGCGCCCTTCTTCTGCTGTGCGTGTCCCTCAGCTCAGGATGATCATCGAGCCCTGGCCGAGGCTCCGCGTCGCCGCCGCGTGCAGCCCCAGCCACACATGGCGCTCGCGCGCGAACGGACTGTCGTCGTACGCGATCGGCCGGGCCGGCTCCTCCAGGGACGTGGGCCGTTCCGGCGGCAGCGGCGGGGCCGGCGGGTTGGCCGGGTCGATGCCGATGACGGGCGCGACGAACTCCAGCTCCCGCAGCAGCCCGTGCGAGGAGCCCAGCGGGCCGCCACCCTCCAGGAGCGCGTCGGTGGAGAGCGGGGCGGGGAAGTCCACCGGGACGTACGCCCCGGCGTGGTCGTAGTGCCAGACCAGGTGGGACTGCTGCGCGGCCGTCTCGAACATCTCCAGGAGCTGTTCGTAGTCCCCGCCCAGCTCGTCGACCGGCTCGACGGGCAGGCCGCACAGGTGCAGCAGATAGGCACGGCGCAGGAAGTGCAGGGCGTCGTAGTCGAACCCGGCGACGGGCGCGACGTCACCGGAGAGCCCCGGCATGTAGGCGTACACGGGGACGGTGGGCAGACCGGACGCGGTCAGGGCCGTGTCGTAGGCGGCGATCTCTTCGGCGAAGGGATTGTCGGGGCTGTGGCACAGCACGTCCACCAGCGGGACCAGCCACAGGTCACAGGCCAAGGGAGGCTCGCTCTCCGTCAGTTGCAGGGACGGCCAGGGTAGTCGGCGCGGTCGGCGCCGCACACCCGGTGGGGGGCCTGCCCCTCACCTGCCCCTCGACACGCCTCCCGACACCCGGAGCGGCCGAGGAACGATCAGCGGGCCCGCGCCTCCAGGCGGGCCGCCCAGTCGAGGGACTGCCGGTTGTACGCCCGCATGACCTCGGCCGCCGCCTCCGCGTCGCCGAGGGTCAGGGCGTCGACGAGGTCGACGTGCCCGCTCCACAGCCAGCCGAGGACGTCCCGGTCGGCGCGCAGGTACGGCACGGAGAACACCCAGGCCTGGACGCGGAGCCGGTGCAGGAAGTCGGCGATGTAGTCGTTGTCGGAGACCAGCCGGGCCAGCTCGCGCCAGTAGCGGATGTCGTAGCCGATGAGGATGTCGAGGTCGCCGGCGCGGGCCGCGCGGGCGGCCGCCTCGCCCCGGCGCCGTATGGAGACGAGCGCGACCCCGCGCGAGACGTCGGGGCCCGGCGGGTGGGCGACGGGGTCGTGGCGGCGGAAGATGCCGTCCACGACGAGCATGCGGGCCTCGACCATGCCCCGGTAGTCGGCGATCGAGAACTCGTGCACGCGGAAGCCGCGGTGCTCCACGGAGTCGAGCAGCCCCTGCGCGGAGAGGTCCACGAGGGCCTCGCGGACCGGGGTCGCCGAGACGCCGTACTGCTCGGCGATCTGCTTGACGGTGAATTCCTCACCCGGCTGCAGACGCCCGGCGAGCACTTCGTCACGGAGCGCGTCCGCGATCTGCCGCCGCAGCGTGTTGCGGGTGACAGCTCCGCTCGCGGGCATGTGGTCGGTCCCCTCCGTCCGGCTTCGGGACACCCTAGACCAGACGGAGGGTTCGGCTCCGTGACGCTTCCCACCCCTTACGGGACCGGTACGGGTGTCACACCGTGTGCTCGTCGGCGACGGAGAGCGCCGCGTCGAGGGCGGCGAGGCCCTCCTTGGCCTCCGCCTCGGAGACGTTGCAGGCGGGGACGGCGTGGGTGCGGTTCATGTTGATGAAGGGCCACAGGCCGTGCTTCTTGGCCGCCGCGCCGAAGGCCGCCATGGGGGCGTTGGCCTCGCCGACCGCGTTGTACGGGACGAGCGGCTCGCGGGTCTCCTTGTTCTTGACCAGGTCGAGCGCCCAGAAGGTGCCCATGCCGCGGACCTCGCCGACGGACGGGTGGCGCTCCGCGAGGTCGCGCAGGCCGGGGCCGAGGACGGTCTCGCCGATGTGGGCGGAGTGCTCGACGACCTTCTCGTCCTCCATGACCTCGATGGTCGCGACGGCGGCGGCGCAGGCGAGCGGGTGACCGGAGTAGGTCAGTCCGCCGGGGTAGGGCCGCTTGTCGAAGGTCTCGGCGATCTTCGCGCTGATCGCGACGCCGCCGAGGGGCACGTAGCCCGAGTTCACGCCCTTGGCGAAGGTCATCAGGTCGGGCACGACGTCGAAGTGCTCGGCGGCGAACCACTTGCCGGTGCGGCCGAAGCCCGCCATGACCTCGTCGAGGACGAAGACGATGCCGTACTTGTCGCAGATCGCGCGGACGCCCGCCAGGTAGCCGGGCGGCGGGGTCATGATGCCGGCCGTGCCGGGGACGGTCTCCAGGATGATCGCGGCGATCGTGCCCGGGCCCTCGAAGGCGATGGTGTCCTCGAGGTGCGCGAGGGCGCGCTCGCACTCCTGCGCCTCGGTCTCGGCGTAGAAGGGCGAGCGGTACAGGAACGGCGCCCAGAAGCGCACGACGCCCGCGGAGCCCGTGTCGGAGGCCCAGCGGCGCGGGTCGCCGGTCAGGTTGATCGCGGTGGAGGTGGCGCCGTGGTACGAGCGGAAGGCGGAGAGCACCTTGTGGCGGCCGGTGTGCAGCCGGGCCATCCGTACGGCGTTCTCGACGGCCTCGGCGCCGCCGTTGGTGAAGAAGATCTTGTCCAGGTCGCCGGGGGTGCGCTCGGCGATGAGGCGTGCGGCCTCGGAGCGTACGTCGATGGCGAAGGCGGGGGCGAAGGTGGTGAGCTTCGCGGCCTGCTCCTGGATGGCGGCGACCACGCGGGGGTGCTGGTAGCCGATGTTGGTGTAGACGAGGCCGCTGGTGAAGTCGAGGTAGCGGTTGCCGTCGTAGTCCCAGAAGTACGAACCCTCGGCGCCGGCGACGGCGAGCGGGTCGATCAGGCCCTGGGCGGACCAGGAGTGGAACACGTGCGCGCGGTCTGCGGCCTTCACGGCCGCGCCGGCCTGAGGGTCGGGTTCGACATGAGGGGTCATATGCCCAGGGTAAGGACGTGCAGGTCGGAGCGGCCATGACCATCTTGTCCACCGAGACCGGGGGCGACGCGACAGGTTGCGTGCTCCGCCTCCCGGAGACCGTGGAACGGAAGACATTGACAGCATGCTGTCGTCATGACAGTCTTCTGTCATCAGCACCACGGCAGCACCGACAACCGCAGGAGGCCCGCAATGCCCCGCACCGTGCACCTCGCCGTCTACGACACCCTCGCCGACTGGGAGACGGGCCACGCCACCGCCTGGCTCGCCCGCTCCGGCTTCACGGTCAGGACCGTCGGCACCGTCGCCGACAAGCCCGTCAGCACCATCGCCGGGACGCGGATCCTGCCCGACCTCTCGCTCGACGACCTCCGGCCCGAGGACAGCGCGATGCTGATCCTCCCCGGGGCCGACCTCTGGGACGCGGGCGACGACCTCGCCCCCTTCGCGGCCACCGCCCGCCGCTTCCTCGACGCGGGCGTCCCCGTCGCCGCCATCTGCGGCGCCACCGCAGGACTGGCCCGCGAGGGCCTGCTCGACGACCGCGCGCACACCAGCGCCGTCTCGTTCTACCTGGCCGCGACCGGCTACGCGGGCGGCGAGCACTACGTCGACACGGACGCGGTCACCGACGGCGACCTGATCACCGCGGGGCCGACCGAGCCGGTCGCCTTCGCCCGCGAGGTCCTCGGGAAGCTCGGCGCCTTCGACGGAGCCAAGCTGGACGCCTGGTACCGGCTCTTCCACGACTCGGACCCGGCGGCCTTCGAAGAGCTGAACGCGTGAGCAGGGACGAACAGGACGCCCTGTCCCGCACGGCCCTGGGCGTCTTCCGGCTGAACGGCCAGTTCCTCGCCACGTCGGAGCAGCTGGCCGAGCCCGCCGGCCTGACCGCCGCCTGGTGGCAGGTCCTGGGCGCCGTGCTGACCGAGCCGCTGCCGGTCGCCGGGATCGCCCGCGCCATGGGCATCACCCGGCAGAGCGTGCAGCGGATCGCGGACCTGCTCGTGGAGCGCGGCCTCGCCGCCTACGCCCCGAACCCGGCCCACCGCCGCGCCAAGCTCCTCGCCCCGACCCTCGAGGGCCGCGCCGCGATCCGCCGCATCGACCCGGGCCACGCGGACCTTGCGGCCCGCCTGACCCGCGAACTGGGCGGCCTGGAGGCCTTCCAGGAGACCGTACGGGTCCTGGAACGGCTCTCGGGGGCACTGGACGCGCTGGAGGCGCCGGAGGAGGGCTCCGCGCCCCGCTAGGACGGGCCCCCGCCCGCCAGGATGTCGGCGTAGACGATGATCGCGGCGCTCTTGCCGTACTTCTCCGCCTTCGCCTGCTGGAACTTCCCGCTCCGCACGAGGATCTTCCGAATGTGGATCCTCGTGCCGATCGGGAAGGTCATCTCCTGCTCGGACTTGTTGTTCTTGCCGAGCTCCCGCCCGCGGTGGCCCTCCGGCAGGGTGAAGTCCCAGACGATCTCCTTGCCCGCCACGTACGTGTGGGTCAGCGGATCGCCGTACGTGGTCGACAGGATCGCCGGCCATTCGATCGTCTCGTCGAGGGAGACCTCGCCACCCTCCGGGTGGCTCTCCTGCTGCTTCAGGACCCCGCCGAACGAGTCGTACATGTACTTGCTGTCACCGCGCACGACGTTGCCCTCCTCGTTCGCGGGCGGCGTCGCGAAGTCGTCCCACACGCCGTTGATCCGGGCGAAGATGTCGAAGGTGTCCGCGAGGCTCTTGGTGTCCCAGCTCTGCGTGATCTGCTCGTCCGCGTAGCCCCGCGCCATGGCGATGTTGCGCCACGTCAGCAGGACGTCGTTCTCCTTGGACAGGTAGGAGAAGCCGGGGGTCCCGATCGCGGACGGACTGAAGCCGACCTGGACGAGGGCCGCGAGGAGCGGGTTGATGCGACGGTAGTCGGCGCTGAGGTAGTTCTCGCCGAGGTCGAGGTCCTTCTGCTTCTGCTTGGCGGCGAGGACCGCCGGGTCCAACTCCTGCGCGCGGGCGGCTTCGTACTCGGCCCGCGAGGCCTCGCGGCCCTCGACCGTGCCCCACGACTTGTCCTTCGTGGACGCCCGGGGCTTCTTGCCGTCCTTGCCCTCGGACAGCAGATAGGACCCGAACCTGAAGCTCAGGATCGTGTGCCCCTCGATGTCCCCCTCGTCCGTGTGCCGGACGACCGGAGTCCCCTTCTCCAGACCCGCCGCCAGGGTGCGCTGCACGGGCGCCTCCGCCGCCCCTGCCGTCGCGGCCTCGGGACCGGCGGCCGCGCGCTGCACGTCCGAGGACGCCTCGGGAGCCGGACGGCTCATCACCGCGCGGGCGTTGGCCTCGGCGGCGCGCTCGAAGCGGTCGGACGGGTCGGAGACCTTGAGCCCACTGCCGTTGTCGGTGCCGCTGACCGGTCCCTGGCGCTGCTGGATGACATGGGTGAGCTCATGGGCGAGGGTGTGCGCGTCGCCGCCGCCCTCGCCGATGACGATATGGCTGCCCGAGGTGTAGGCACGGGCCCCGACCTCGGCGGCGGAGGCCTTCGCGGCGCCGTCGGTGTGGATGCGTACGTCGGAGAAGTCGGCGCCGAGACGGGACTCCATGTCCGTACGGGTGATGTCGTCCAGCGGCCGGCCGGGCTTGCGCAGGACGTCGTGCACGGCGGAACGCTGGACCGCGTGGGCGGCGAGGGCGGCCGAGCGCTGCACGGCGGCGACCGGGGGCGCGTCGTGGCCGCAGCCGTCGCCGTGCCGGTGCTCGGCCTGATCCATGCCGTGGCCCGCCCGGCGGAGCATCTGGACCACCGCCGCGTTGCCCACGGCGCCCTGCAGCGCGAGGAGTTCGGACCGTGGCTGCCCGGCCTCGGCGGGAGCGTTCCTCGCGCCCCGGCCGTCCTTGGCGCCGGTGGCCTCCTCGTTCTCGCGCTCGCGCATCGGGCTCCGCCCCTCCTGGGATTCGTCGGCAACCTCCCACTCAACCCGACGGCCACGGCGCGGCGGAAGGTACTTCAGGGCAGAGGTCGAGGGGCCCGGCGACGGTCTCCCGCAGCACTTCCGTGCAGAGCGCACGCAGCAGCAGGGTGTGGACGAACCGCCCCGGCTCCGTCGGCGGACACCACCACGACAGCGGCCAGGTCCGCCCGTTCAGGGCGGGCACGGGCACGTAAGCGACCTGCCCGGGACCCGAGTTGAAGCGGGTCGCGCCCTGCGAGATCGAGCTCGTCCTCGACGAGTCGGTGCTGCTGCGGCCGTTCGGGAGCCAGGAGGTCATGCGGGAGCAGTTGCTGTACCTGGCGGAGTGCGCGAGGAGGAAGAACGTGAACCTTCAGGTGCTGCCGCTGGATGCGGGGTTGAGGGGGAGTACGCGGCCGACAGGGGCACGCTGGAGGTGGCGCCTGCCCCCACTCCGTCCACGTCCGTGACTCCAAGGTCACCGACGGCCCGGACTTCGCCGTCGCGCCGGCCTCCTGGAGCGCGTTCCTCGGCTGGCAGGGCTGACCTGGAGGACCCCCGTCCGGGACACGTCCCGGACGCGTCCCGGACGGGGGCGGGCCTTTCGCCCGGTCCCGTCCGGCGACAAAAGTGGCGCTCCGTCAGGCCCCGCATCCCGGGGCCCAAGCGACGGAGGAATGCCCATGCGTATGCGCGTACTCGCCGCGGCAGGCGTCCTGGCCGGCACGGTGCTGACCAGCACGATGGTGGCCCCCGCTCAGGCGACCGGCACCGGTACGACCGGCACTCAGGGCGCGAGCGCCGGGTGGGTGATGTCGATCGGCGGTCCGATCAGGACCTGTGACGCGGCGCGGTGTGACGTCGTCTACCAGACCTCGTACGGCGAGGACGTCTACTGGACCACCAGCAGGATCAACGCGGCCGGCAACCGCTGGTACAAGGTGACGTCCCCCGCGACCGGCTGGATCTACTGCATGAACATCAGCGCACCCTGCTGACGGACATGACAACGATTCCCGGGGCCCTCCGCCGAGGGTCCCGGGAATCGTCATGGCTGTTCGGTCGGTACGTCAGCAGTACAGGTTCGCGCCGGGCGACACGCCCAGGATCTGGGCGAACTGCTGGTACTTGGTGACACGGCTCTGGACCTGCGCCGGGTTCTTGCCGTCGCACTCCAGGGCCCCGTTGATGGAGCGGATCGTCTGGCCGAAGCCGGCGCCGTTGACCATGGCGTTGTGGGCGGTCATCGTGCCGGGCCCGTTCTGGGTGTTCCAGTACCAGAGGCCGGTCTTCCAGGCGACGGCCGCTTCGCGCTCGACGCGGTACGGGTCGCTGAGCAGGTTGATGCCGAGGGCGTCGCCCGCGGCCTTGTAGTTGAAGTTCCAGGAGAGCTGGATCGGGCCGCGGCCGTAGTACGCGGCCTGGCCCGCGGGGCAGCCGTAGGGCTGGCTGCTGTCGCAGTAGTGCGGGTAGTTGGCGGTGTTCTGCTCCACGATGTGGACCAGGCCGCCGGTCTCGTGGTGGACGTTGGCGAGGAAGGCGGCGGCCTCCTGGCGCTTCACCGTGTCGCCGCCGGTGGTGGCGAACGCGGGGTAGGCGCTGAGGGCGGCGGTCAGGCCGCTGTAGGTGTAGAAGGAGTTCCGGCTCGGGAACATCTGGTTGAACTGGGCCTCGCTGACGACGAATCCGGACGTCGGCGGCGGGGTGGTGGGCGGAGTGGTCGGCCCACCGTCGCACGTGCCCTGGTCGGCCCAGACGCCCCACTCGCCGGTCGTGCCGGGAGTCTCGTTCTGGGTCCACCACTTGGCCTGCCAGTTGTGGCCGTTGTGCGAGGCGGTCATGCCGCCCGTGTAGACGCTGGACGAATTCCACGCGGCCGCACAGGCGGCGGCCGCGCCCGCCGTCGAGACGGGGAGGAGGACGGCCAGACCGATGGCCGTACAGAGTGCGGACAGGAGTATGAGCAGGCGACGCGTCATGTCGCTGGTCCTTCCGTGGGGGAAGGCCAGCGAAGCGGGTTTGGTCTGGACCTGTCAAGGTCTAGACCAACACACATCACAGTGACAGTTCGGAGTGACAGTTCGGGGGTGACAGTTCTGGGTGACAGCGCCGTGTGACCGTGCGGCGCGCGTCAGTTCACCGGCACATCACCGGCCCCGGTACGACGAAGGCGCCGAGCACCTTCCGGTGCTCGGCGCCTTCGTCGTACCGACGCGGCTAGATCATGAGGATGATCCGGCCCGGCCGGTGACCCGCCTCCGCTCTGCGGTGGGCCTCCGCGACCTCCTCCAGGGGCATCACGTCCGCCACCCGGGTGATCATCTCGCGGGCCGCCACCTTCTCCAGGGTCTCCTTCAGCCGGGGCGCGTCCGGCCTGCCGAGGACGGTCTCCACCCGGATGTCGCGTTCGGCGGCGGGCGTGCGGTCGGGGACGAGAGCGACGAAGGTGCCGCCGCCCTTCACGCACTCGAGCAGCGGGGCGCCGAGGAAGGCGCCGTCGAAGACCCCGTCCACCCGTTCGGGGACCGCGGCGAGGACCCGCTCGACGATCTCGTCCGGGGTGCCGCGCTCCACGGGGTGCTCGGCGCCCAGGACCTTCAGCTCGTGCTGGTCGCCCTCGTGCGCGATGGCGACCACGCGCAGCCCGGCGGCCGCCGCGTACTGGACCGCGAGCCTGCCCACCACTCCGCTCGCCCCTGAGACGAGCAGCGTGGCGCCCTGCGGCAGGTCGAGCACGTCCAGGCCGCGCTGGGCGGTGGCCGCGGCGAGCGGGACGGACGCGGCCACGGTGTAGTCCACGTCGTCCGGGATCGGGGCCACCCAGTCCGGTTCGGCCCAGATGACCTCGGCGTACGTGCCCTCGCCGGTCAGCGCCTCGAACCAGGGGACGAACCCGGCCACACGGGTGCCCGCCGGCATGTCGGGCAGGGGGTCGATCAGCCGGCCCGCGAAGTCCGTCCCGAGGACGAACGGGGGCCGCAGCTCACCGACGACGTCGGCGTACCGGCCGGCGCGGATCCGCAGGTCGGCCTGGTTGACCCCGGCCGCCTTCAGCCGCACCCGGACCATGCCGGGCCGCTCACCGGCCTCGGGCTCCGGGCGGCGGGCCATTCTCAGGACCTCAGGGCCGCCGTAGGCGGTCACTTCGACGACACGCATGGGGTTCCTCTCCGCCAGGCCCCCTCGTGGCCATTACACCCACGGTCACCACCCCCGGCAACCGTTGTTCGGCCAACCCGTGCCCGGCGGATGCGGTGGCCGGAGGCGGTGGGCGGACGCCGTGGCCGAAAGAACTGAACGAACGGAGAACTCCTGGTGGCGGAAAGCGACCTCCCCCACGGATCCGCACACGCGTCCGTACCGTCACGTCCGTGGACTGGGTTACCGCCGAGAACGTCATCGCCGTGGTCACCGCGCTCCTCGGTGTCCTCGTCTCCGCCGGTGTGGTCGCGTACGAGCGCTTCCAGCAGCGGGGCAAGCGGCTCGGGTACCGCGTGCAGCTCAACACGCCCCTGCGCGAGGGAGCCGAGACGGCCGGCACCCTGACCCTGCGCGTCGGCGACATCGCGGAGAACGGCTCCCACCTGGTCCTGCTCCGGATCGAGAACGACGGCCAGCGGGACATCGACCACGGCGACTACGTGCGCTCGACCTCGGCCACCGAGACCGAGGGGCTGAAGATCACCTTCAGCGACAAGGACGTCAAGGCGGTGGTCGCCACCATCCCGCAGGAGTACGAGCCCGTACGGGACGAGATGCGGGCCGGGCCGGGGCTGCGCAAGGAGGGCACGTCCGTCCTGCTGCCCAAGGTGTCGCTGGAGCGCAAGCAGTACTTCAAGCTGCTCGTGATGCTCTCCGGCAGCGTGACCGAGCGCGCCATCCAGATCACCGGCATCCGTGACGCCGTGGACGTGCACCGCAACGAGTCCCGGAGCGTCGACGACAAGACGCCGACCTTCAGCCCTGCCGCCCGCAACATCACGCTCGTCCTCGCCGCCTGCGTGGTGACCCTGGCCGGTCTCATCGTGGCCCGCGACGCCCCGCCGCCCATCGGCTGCGCCAAGGGCACCCTCGAAATCACCGGCTCGACCGCCTTCGCCCCGGCGGTGCGGGAGCTGGCGGGCAAGTACCAGAAGGACTGCGAGGGCTCCACGATCACCGTGGACGCGCACGGCTCGACCGCGGGGATACGGGAGCTGGCGACGGCCGGCGAGGCGAGCGGCGGCAAGGGCGCCCCGGCCGTCGTGGCGCTCTCCGACGGCCGCAAGCCCGGCGGCTTCCCGCAGCTGCGCGAGAACATGGTCGCGGTCTCCCTCTTCACCCTCGTCCTCAACGACGAGATCCCGGTCGAGAACCTCACCGTCGCCCAGATCCAGGCCATCTACCGGGGCGAGATCGACAACTGGAAGCAGATCCCCGGCGGCCCCGACCGCCGGATCCTGCTGGTCAGCCGGGACGCCAACTCCGGTACCCGCGAGGTCTTCCAGCGCCGCGTCCTCGGCCGCAACGAGCCCGCGAACTCCTCGCGTGACTGCGAGAACCGGGACGACCGCGAGGCCCCCGTCACCCGCTGCGAACTGGACAGCACCGCCCAGGTCCTGTCGACGGTCGCCAAGCTGCCGGGGGCCATCGGCTACACCGAACTGCGGGCGGTGAGCGGGCAGAAGGGGCTGCACAAGGTGGCCATCGACGGCCGCGTCCCGAACGTGGACGAGATCGGCGCGTCGACGTACCCGTACCGGGAGATCGAGTACGCCTACACCTGGGGCGAGCCGCCGGCCGACTCGCTGACCTCCAGTTTCCTCACCTATCTGCGGCAGGGGCGCGGCCAGGACGTCATCCGCACCCACGGCCACCTGCCGTGCGCGACGCCCAAGGGTCTGCGGATCTGCGGCGAAGGATGAGATCCTCTTCCGTCGTGGAGCCTTTGAACGCGGAAGACCCGGTCAGCATCGGTCCGTTCCGTCTGCTCGGACGCCTGGGAGCCGGCGGGATGGGCCGGGTGTTCCTGGCGCGCTCGTCGGGCGGCCGGACGGTCGCGGTGAAGGTGGTGCACGCGGAGCTGGCGGCCCAGGACGAGTTCCGGCGCCGGTTCGCCCGCGAGGTCGCCGCCCTGGAGCGGGTCGGCGGCACGGGCACCACGCCGGTCCTCGGCTCGGACACGACAGCCCAGGCACCGTGGGTGGCCGTCGGCTACGTCCCCGGGCCCTCGCTGCGGACGGTGGTGGGCGAGGAGTTCGGGCCGCTGCCGCCCGCGACGGTGCGCACGCTGGCCGCAGGGGTCGCCCGCGCGCTCACCCATGTGCACTCCGCCGGTCTGGTCCACCGCGACCTCAAGCCGGGGAACGTGCTGCTGACCGTCGACGGGCCGCGCCTCATCGACTTCGGGATCGCGCGCGCCGTGGAGACCGTCACCGACGGCGGGCTGACCAGCACCGGCGCGCTCGTCGGCTCGCCCGGCTTCATGTCGCCCGAGCAGGTGCGCGGCGAGAAGCTCACCCCCGCGTCCGACATCTTCTGCCTGGGCTCGCTCCTCGTGTACGCGGCGACCGGCCGCTCCCCGTTCGGTACGGCGGACAGCGGCGTCCACGCCACGATGTTCCGCATCGCCCACGACGAGCCGGACCTGACGGACCTCCCGGCCGAGCTGAGCGGCCTGGTCCGGGCCTGCCTCGCCAAGGACCCGGCGCGCCGCCCGTCCGCCGAGGAACTCGTCGAGACGATCGCGGTGGCCGACCCGTGGCTGCCGGCGGACGTACTGGCCCGGCTCGGCCGGCACGCGGCCCGGATCCTGGAGGCGGAGGCGACCCCGACGGCCTTCACCGCGGCCCCGGGCGAGGACACTCCCGTACCGGCGGCGCCGAAGCCGCCGGGCGGGCGCCGGGGCCGTACCGCCCTGCTGGCGGCGGCCACCGCCCTCGTCGTGGCGGCCGCGGCCGGCCTCACGTACGCCTTCTGGCCCGACGGGGGCGCCGGGGCGGACGGGGGGAAGAACGGGGCCGGGGGCGAGACCGTGAGCGTGACCCCGAGCCCGGCCGGGATCGTGCCGGCCGCGTTCCTGGGCGCCTGGGAGGGCGTGCTGCGCGGCTCGGCGGACAGCCCGCGGGACGCGGCGCGGATCGAGATCAGCCAGGGCGCGGCGGGCGCGAAGGCCGCCGTGTACACGCGGGCTTCGGAGGAGCAGATGTGCATGGGCCGCTCGCGGCTCGTCTCCGCCGACGAGGACAAGGTGGTCCTCGGCGAGTCCGACGTCACCACCAGCGTCCCCTCCCAGCGGTGCACCCCGCTCGCCCACCAGACCCTGACGCTGCGCTCCCCCGACGTCCTGGAGTGGTCCTCGGGCGCGGCGAAGGCCACCTTCCGCAAGGCGCGCACGGGTACGGCGATGGTCCCCGCGGCCTTCGTCGGCTCCTGGAAGATGGAGAACGACCCGCTGATCTACGGCGAGAACGCCGACCGCTACAGCGACGAGGTCACCATCACCCAGGGCCCGATCGGCGCGCCCGTGCTGCGCACGCAGCGCAGCTTCCCCCGCCTGGACGACCAGGGGGCGCCGATGTCGGACAGCGTCACCTGCACCTTCACGTCCCTGCTCGCCTCCGCGGGCCCACCGCTCGTCATCGCCCCGGGCACGGCCGACCTGGACGCCTCGGACCGCGACTGCGAACGCGTGGGCACGGGCGGCTATGTGACGGTCGACCGGTTCAAGGGGCGGGAGCGACTGCTCGTGTACCCGATGCTGGACGGGGAGCCGGGCGAGTACTACCGGCGCTGAGCGGCGGGCTGGCCGGCAGGCGACCGGCGCGCTGACCGGCGGGCTGACGGGCGCGCTGACCGGTGCGCTGGCCGCAGGCTGACCGGTGCGCTGACCGGCGGGCTGACCGCCGTCAGACGCCGAGGAGCTGGAGGGCGGCCCGGGTGGCGTCGAGCAGGGGCTGCCCGATGCTGCCGGCCGCCTCCGCCACGGACCGGATCGCCCGCAGGGCGCTGCGCCGCGCTCCGTCCGGCACGCCGTCCCCGGCCTCAAGGGCAGGGCGGGCGTCGTCGAGGGCCTGCCACTCCTCGGGACCCAGGTCGCCCCGCAGCGCGTCCACCCGCGCCAGGACGGCCAGGAGCGCCTGTTCCACGGCGGGCGAGGCATGGTGGTGGACGATGCCCTGGTTCCCGGTGCCGCCGTTCATGTTCACGACGTCGCCGTAGAAGGTGTTGCTGTCTCCGGCCGTCACTTCGAGACCCCCGTGTTGTTCGTCCCGCCGTTCATGTTGACCGTGTCGCCGAAGGTGTAGTTCTTCGGGTTGATCGCCAGATGCTGCACCCGCATCCGGAACTCGGCGCCGGGGTTCTCGATCGCGTGGCTGATCTGGTGGAGCACCTCGCGGAGCGCCCCCGACTCCCTGGCGGTGAGCAGGGCGTACGCGGTTCCTGCGGTCCAGATGGTCAGCACGTGGTAGGTCCGCGAGAAGAGGACCGTGCAGAGCCTCACCAGCGCGTACGTCAGGAAACCGGCGGCGGAGTAGAGCACGATCCGCATGAGCTCGTTGTCGGAGGACGAGTCGGAATCGGCCGCCGAGCCGAGCAGGCCCACCGCGACCACGGTGAGCACCAATTGCAGCAGGAACTTGTTGAACGCCTCGTTCCGCCTGGGCCGGACCGTGTGGCCGTGGAGGCGGGTGATGTTGGCCAGCGGGTAGCAGGCCTCGCCCACCCACAGCAGCCGCTTGCTGACGCGGACGTCGACGACGCTCACGTCGTCGGACCGGCCGGGCGGAGCGCTGGACCGCCACGGGCCGGCCGGTGGTCCCGACGGCGGCGGCTCGGACGGCGGTGTCGGTGGGACGTGCGGGCCGGTCGTTTCCATGCTTCCCCCTGAGATGGAACCGTGCCTGAGTGGAAGCCCATTAAGAGGGTGGCGCGCCCTCTCCACAAGGCCGATTCCGGCCTTGCCGCACACATGGCCGAGGGCCCGCGCACCGGGTGACGGTGTGCGGGCCCTCGGGTGGGTCTTCCTAGAGGAAGGAGTTGATCTCGATCGTCTCGGTCCGGCCCGGGCCGACGCCGATCGCGGAGATCGGGGCGCCCGACATCTCCTCCAGGGCCTTCACGTACGCCTGCGCGTTCTTCGGCAGGTCGGCGAAGGTCTTGGCCTTGGTGATGTCCTCGGACCAGCCCGGCAGCATCTCGTAGATCGGCTTCGCGTGGTGGAAGTCCGTCTGCGAGTAGGGCAGCTCCTCGACGCGCTTGCCGTCGATCTCGTACGCGACGCAGACCGGGATCTGCTCCCAGCCCGTCAGCACGTCGAGCTTGGTGAGGAAGAAGTCGGTCAGGCCGTTGACCCGGGTCGCGTAGCGCGCGATGACCGCGTCGAACCAGCCGCAGCGACGGTCACGGCCGGTGGTGACACCGCGCTCGCCACCGATGCGGCGCAGCGCCTCGCCGTCCGCGTCGAAGAGCTCCGTCGGGAACGGGCCCGCGCCGACACGGGTCGTGTACGCCTTGAGGATGCCGATGACCCGGCTGATCTTCGTCGGGCCCACGCCGGCGCCGGTGCAGGCGCCGCCCGCGGTCGGGTTCGAGGAGGTGACGAAGGGGTACGTGCCGTGGTCGACGTCGAGCAGGGTGCCCTGGCCGCCCTCGAAGAGGACGACCTTGTCCTCGTCCAGCGCGTTGTTGAGGATGAGCGTGGTGTCCGCGACGTACGGCTTGATCTGCTCCGCGTACTGGAGCATCTCCTCGACGATCTGGGCGGCGTCGATCGCGCGGCGGTTGTACAGCTTGGCGAGGAGCTGGTTCTTGCCCTCGAGCGCCGCCTCCACCTTCTGGGTGAGGATCGACTCGTCGTACAGGTCCTGGACCCGGATGCCGACGCGGTTGATCTTGTCGGCGTAGGTCGGGCCGATGCCGCGGCCCGTCGTGCCGATCTTGCGCTTGCCGAGGAACCGTTCCGTCACCTTGTCGAGGGTGACGTTGTACGGGGTGATCAGGTGCGCGTTGCCGCTGATCAGGAGCTTCGACGTGTCGACGCCTCGCTCGTTCAGTCCGCTCAGCTCGGAGAGCAGGACAGCCGGGTCGACGACGACACCGTTCCCGATCACCGGGGTGCACCCCGGGGAGAGGATTCCGGAAGGGAGAAGATGCAGCGCGTACTTCTGGTCGCCTACGACGACCGTGTGGCCGGCGTTGTTGCCGCCCTGGTAGCGCACCACATAGTCAACGGATCCACCGAGGAGGTCGGTGGCCTTTCCCTTGCCCTCGTCACCCCACTGAGCACCGAGCAGCACAAGTGCGGGCACAGGCGTACACCCCTTCCGGGTGGGGCATGTCCAAGGTCAGGGGCCGAGGCCGCCTCACCGGTGTGCCCCGGAATAGACGAAGCCCCTGGCGCAATAGCGCAAGGGGCTCTTGCACAAAGATGCTACCCGAGGAAGGACCGAGGTGTCGGCTCACGACCAGCTGCTGGTGGTCATCGACCCGGTCGCCCGCCGAAGTGACGGCGAGTCCGTACGGATCGCGAAAGATGTGTTGTGTGCGGGGGCAGAGGCGAAAATCTGCCTGCCGGACAGCCCGGAGGAATTCTCCCGGGCCCTTGCCCGGCGCGGCTCTCGGCGCCCGGTGGTGCTCGGCGACGACCATGCGCTGCTACGCACCGTGACGTTCCTGCACCGCGAGCGTGAGCTCGCGGACGGAGCGCTGTCCCTGGTGCCGATCGGAGCGCCGGGCTCGCTGGAAGTGGCGTACGCCCTCGGCGTGCCGCGCGGCACGGTCGCGGCGGCGCGGTCGGTGCTCGACGGGGTGCCGCGCCGGCTCGACCTGCTGGTCGACGACAGCGACGGGGTCGTGCTCGGCGACCTCACCATCCCGGCCGGCCGCCCACCGGCACCGACCGTCCCCACCCCCGCCCCACCGACCGTCTGGAACACCTGCCGCTCCCTGGTCCGCACCCTGGTCCGGCCGACCCCGGCGCAGACCGCGCCGCGGGTCCACCGGCTGCGGGTGGAGGCGGACGGCGTGCTGCTCAGCGATGTGAACGCGCCGGTGGAGGGGGTGAGCGTACGGTCCCTCGCGGGCCTGGCCGCGATCACGGTGCGGCCCCCGTCGGCGCCCCCCGTCCACGCCGACGCCCGCACCCTGACGGTCTCGGGCCCCGACTTCCGCTACCGCGCGGACACCGTGGTCTCGGGCCCGGTCCGGAGGCGGACGTGGACGGTGCGGGAGGGGGCGTGGGGGCTGACGCTGCCGAAGGGCTGAGTCAGCCGGTCGCGCCGCCGGCGGCCTTGTAGGCCCGCCAGCGGTCCAGCATGCTCAGCATCTCCTTCTGGAGGAACTCGAAGAACTCCGCCGTCTCCGCCGTCCGGCGGCCCGCCGCCGTGTGCGGGCCGAGGATCTCGGAGCCGTCGCGGAGCACCTTCTCCCAGCGGGTCAGGATCGCGTCGCGGCGGGTGAGGGACTCGTACCAGACCTCGTTGTGGAGGACGTAGCGGTCGCGGCGCGAGCCGGGGTCGCGTTCGCGGCTGACCATGCCGACCTGGCTGAGGTAACGGATCGCGCCGGAGACGGCCGCCGGGCTGATCTGCAGGCGGTCGGCGAGTTCGGCCGAGGTCATCGACGCGCTCTCGGAGGACAGCAGGGCCGCGAAGACCCTGGAGGCCATGCGCTGCATGCCCGCCTCGGTGAGTTCGGCGGCGAAGCGCTCCACGAATCGGGACACGGCCGCGTCGTCGGCGGCGCCGGTGGTCGTCATCTCGCTCATCCCCCAACTTTATACGGTTCCTTAACTTCACAAATTTGTGAAACTAGCGTACGTTCTGAACCATGACGAAGGCAATCACGGTGGCCGGACTGCACAAGTCGTTCGGCCGCACCCACGCGCTGGACGGCCTCGACCTCACCGTCGAGACCGGCGAGGTCCACGGCTTCCTCGGCCCGAACGGCGCCGGCAAGTCGACCACCATCCGGGTCCTTCTCGGGCTGCTGCGCGCCGACTCCGGCGCCGCCCAGCTCCTCGGCAAGGACCCGTGGCGCGACGCCGTCGAGCTGCACCGCAGGATCGCCTACGTGCCCGGAGACGTGACGCTCTGGCGCAACCTCTCCGGCGGCGAGGTCATCGACCTCTACGGACGGCTGCGCGGCGGCCTCGACAAGGCCCGGCGGGCCGAGCTGGTCGAGCGGTTCGAGCTCGACCCGACCAAGAAGGGCCGGACCTACTCCAAGGGCAACCGGCAGAAGGTCGCCCTCGTCGCCGCCTTCGCCTCCGATGTCGACCTGCTCATCCTCGACGAGCCCACCAGCGGCCTCGACCCGCTGATGGAGGAGGTCTTCCAGCGCTGCGTCGAGGAGGAGCGGGAGCGCGGACGCACGATCCTGCTCTCCTCGCACATCCTCAGCGAGGTCGAGACCCTCTGCGACCGGGTCAGCATCATCCGCAAGGGGCAGACGGTGGAGAGCGGTTCGCTGGCCGAACTGCGCCACCTCACCCGGACGAGCGTCTCCGCCGAACTCGCCGGCGCGCCCGACGGGCTCGCCGACCTCCCCGGCGTCCACGACCTCGACATCCGGGGGCAGCGGGTGCGCCTGCAGGTCGACACCGACAAGCTCGACGCCGTACTGCGTTCGCTCACCGCGTCCGGTGTGCGCTCGCTGACCAGCACCCCGCCCACCCTGGAGGAGCTCTTCCTCCGCCACTACGCCACCGATGAGGCGAACGCGCGATGAGCACCCTGAGCCTCGCGGGCACCCGCCCGCTCACCCGCCTCGCGCTCCGCCGCGACCGGCTGATGCTGCCGATCTGGGTCCTCGTGACCGGCGGGATGGTCGCCAGTGGCGTCGGCTCCCTGGAGGGGCTGTACGGGACGCAGGCGCAACGCACCGAGCTGGCCGCGTCGATGACCGCCAACAGCTCGATGCGCTCGCTCTACGGACCGGTGTTCGGCGACTCCCTCGGCGGGCTCGTGGCCTGGCGCTTCGGCACCTTCGCCGCCGTGCTCGCCGCCGTCATGAGCCTGATCGTCGTCGTACGGCACACCAGGGAAGAGGAGGAGACGGGGCGTCAGGAGATGCTCTCCTCCGCCGTGGTGGGCCGCCGCGCCCCGCTGACCGCCGCACTGCTCGCGGCGCTCGTCGCCAACGCTGGCGTCGCGCTCGTCATCACGGCGGGGCTCGCGGGGCAGGGCGCGGGCGGGGCGCTCGCGCTCGGCCTCGCGGTGGGCGGCACGGGCATGCTGTTCGCCACCATGGCGGCGATCGTCGCCCAGCTGACGGAGAGCGCGCGGCTCGCGAAGGGCATGACCTCCGCCGTCCTCGGTCTCGCCTTCGTGCTGCGGGCGGCCGGTGACGCGGGGGACGCGTCCGGCGGCTCCGCGCTGACCTGGCTCTCCCCGATCGGCTGGGCGGAGAACGTGCGCGCCTTCGCCGGCGAACGCTGGTGGGTGCTGCTGCTGATCGCCGCGGCCGTGGTCGTCCAGACGGCGGTGGCCTACGGGCTCGCCGAACGGCGTGACGTGGGCATGAGCTTCCTGCCGACCCGCCCGGGACCGGCGGAGGGCCGGCTCGCCACGGCCGGCGCGCTCGCCTGGCGGCTGCAGCGCGGGACCGTGCTCGGCTGGTCGCTCGGCTTCCTGCTCGGCGGGCTGGTCTTCGGCGGGATGGTCGAGGGGGCCGCCGACATCGTCGGCGACAACGAGCGGGCGCGGGAGATCTTCGAGCGGATGGGCGGTCAGAGCGGTCTGACCAACGCGTTCCTCGCCACGATGATCGGCATGTTCGGGATGATCGCCGCGCTGTACGCGGTCGGCTCGGTGCTGCGGCCGCACGGCGAGGAGACCTCGGGCCGGGCGGAGCCGATCCTGGCCAACGCGGTCGGACGGATCGCCTGGGCGGCCGGCCACCTGGTGATCGCCTTCGCGGGCGCGGCCCTGATCATGCTCCTGAGCGGCCTCGGCCTGTACCTCACGTACGGCAAGGACCTCGGCCCGATCCTGGGCGCCTCGCTGGCCCAGCTCCCCGCGATCTGGACCCTGGCGGGTCTCGCGGTCCTGCTGTGGGGCGCGTTCCCGAAGGCGGCCGTGGCGGGGTGGGGCGTGGCGGGCCTGTGCCTGGCGCTCGGCTGGATCGGCCCGGCGCTCGACCTGCCCCAGTCGGTGCTGAACCTCTCGCCCTTCGGGCACCTGGCGAAGCTGCCGGGCCAGGAGATGGCCTGGGGGCCGGTCCTCGCCCTGACGGCGGTCGCGGCGGCCCTGACGGCGGCGGGCCTGTGGCGGCTGCGGCAGCGGGACCTGATCACCGCGTGACCGTACGAACGTGAGAGCGCGTGCGCGAGGGCCCCGGCGAAGGGGCCCTCGCGCATGTCACAGCTCCACCAGCAGCTCCGGAACACCCCTGATGACGTACCCCGGATTCCACTCGGGTTGCGCCGCGAGGCGCAGGGTCGGGGCCTGCCGCAGCACCTCCGCGAAGAGGGTCGTCAGCTCGAGGCGGGCCAGCGGGGCGCCCAGGCAGTAGTGGATGCCCGCGCCGAACGTGATGTGCGGGTTCTCCGTACGGGACAGGTCCAGGACGTCCGGGTCGGCGAACCGGGCCGGGTCGCGGTTGGCGGAGCCGAAGAGCAGCGCGACCTCGGAGCCGCGCGGGATCGTGACGTCACCGACCTCGATGTCGTCGAGGACCCAGCGCTCGAACATCTGCAGCGGCGTGTCGTAGCGGAGGATCTCCTCCACAGCTGTGGACAACAGTCCGGCCGGGTCCGCGCGGAGCGCCGCCAGCTGCTCCGGATGGCGCAGGAGGGTCCACCAGCCGTTCACGGTCGTGTTCACGGTCGCCTCGTGGCCCGCGTTCAGGAGCAGCACGCACGTGGAGACCACCTCCTGCTCGGTGAGCTCCTCCACCCCCACGAGGGCCGAGATCAGGTCCTCCCCCGGCGCCTTCCGGCGGCGCGCGATCAGCTCCCGCAGATACGCGGAGAAGTCCAGCGAGGCCCGGACCGCCCGGCGCGCCGTCTCCTCCGACGGGTTCAGCTCGAACATCCCGCAGATGTCGGCCGACCACGGCCGCAGCATCCGCCGCTCCTCGTCCTCCTCGGGCACTCCCAGCATCTCGGCGATCACCGCGACGGGCAGGGGCTCGGCGACATCGGCGAGGAGGTCTCCACCGCCCTGTTCGACCAGTCCGGCGACCAGCCCGGACGCCAGCCGCCGTACCGTCGGCGCCAGGTTCTCGACCGTGCGCGGGGTGAACGCCTTCGACACCAGGCGCCGGATCCGGGTGTGGTCGGCCGCCTCCAGGTCGAGCAGCCCGTGGTCGTTGAGCGTGTGGAACGGCTCGTGCGCGGCGGGCGGGGCGGTGCGCCCGAACTCCTCGTGCGTGAAGCGGTGCGTGTACGTGCGGCCCAGGCGCCGGTCGCGCAGCAGCGCCGACACGTCCTCGTAGTGCGGGATCAGCCACTGCCGGGTCGGCCCGTACCAGTGCGCCCGGCCGGCCGCGCGCAGCTCGGCGTAGGCGGGGTACGGGTCCGCGATGAAGTCCGGCGACCAGGGGTCGAAGGGAGCGTCCATGGACGGAACCTACCCGCCGGCCCCCGGCGCCGGACCCCCGCGGGTCCGCCGTACCGCGGGACCGCCGGACCCGCGCCCGACCGCCCCGCCGCCCCACCGGACCCCCGGACCCCCGCGGTGGCCCTACCCGCCCACCTGCACGAGCCTCGCCTCGTAGGCGAAGACCGCCGCCTGCGTGCGGTCGCGCAGCCCCAGCTTCACCAGGATCCGGCTCACATGCGTCTTGATCGTCGACTCGGCGACGACCAGATGGTCGGCGATCTCCGCGTTCGACAGGCCCTGCGCGATCAGCACCAGGACCTCGGTCTCCCGCTCGGTCAACTCCCCCACCTGCGACAGCGCCGCCACCTTCGGCGTCTCGGCCGCCTTCGCGAACTCGGTGATGAGCCGCTTGGTCACGGTCGGCGCGAGCAGCGCCTCGCCGGCCGCCACCACCCGCACCCCGTCGGCGAGCTGCCGGGCGGAGGCGTCCTTCAGGAGGAAGCCCGAGGCACCGGCGCGCAGCGCCTGGTACACGTACTCGTCGAGGTCGAAGGTGGTCAGGACCAGCACCTTCGCGTCGGCGTCCGCCGCGACGATCTCGCGGGTCGCCTCGATGCCGTTCAGCTCCGGCATGCGGATGTCCATCAGGACGACGTCCGGGCGCAGGGCCGCGACCTGGGCGATCGCCTCGCGTCCGTTGACGGCCTCGCCGACCACCTCGATGTCCGGCATCGCGCCGAGCAGCACCGAGAAGCCCTCGCGGACCATCATCTGGTCGTCGACGATCAGTACCCGGATCACTGGTCCGACTCCTCACGGCTCACGGGGAGGAACACGGCGACCTCGAAGCCGCCGTCCTCGTCCGGTTCGGCCGTCATCTCACCGTTCAGCATCGTCACCCGCTCGCGCATCCCGGTGAGCCCGTGACCGGCCCCGGGGGAAGGCTTGACGAGTCCCCTCGCCGGCCCGTTGACGATCCGCAGACCGAGGCCGCCGAGGACGTAACTCACCTCCACCTTCGCCGCCGCGCCCGGCGCGTGCCGCAGCACGTTGGACAGCGCCTCCTGGATGATCCGGTACGCCGACAGCTCCACGCCCTGCGGCAGCTCCCGGACCGCGCCGGTGACGGTCTTCTCGACGTCGAGCCCGGCCTCGCGGACGTTGCCGACGAGCCCGTCGAGCTCGGCGAGGGTGGGCTGCGGGGCGTCGGGGGCCTCGTAGTCCTCCGCCCGTACGACCCCGAGGACGCGGCGCAGCTCGGTCAGGGCGGCCACCGCGTTCTCGCGGATGGTGACGAAGGCCTGCTCCAGCTCCGGCGGCGGGTTCTCGACCCGGTACGGCGCGGCCTCGGCCTGGATGGCGACCACCGACATGTGGTGGGCGACCACGTCGTGGAGCTCGCGGGCGATGGTGGTGCGCTCTTCGAGGAGGGTCCGCTTGGAGCGCTCCACGGCCGTCACCGTCTGCTGCGCGGTCACGGTCTTCTCGGCCTCGCGGCGTACCTGCAGGACGGTCACGAAGAGCAGCGCGAGGGCGGAGGGGAAGAGGACCGACAGGGCGTTGTCGCTGCCGCCCCTGAGCGTGGTGGCGAAGAACGCGTACGCGAGGGTCACCACCCACATCCAGGCGCCGGTGCGGGGCCGGGTGCGGGCGGCCACCACCGTCATCACCACGACCTGGGCGATGCCCGAGGTCGGGCCCCACGGCCAGCCGTAGCCGTACTCGGCGAGGAAGGAGACGAAGGGGGTGAAGGCCAGCGCCGCCCAGAACGCGAGCACCGGACGCACCAGCGTCAGCAGCACGGCCGCGGCCGGCATCCCGGCGAACACGAGGGCGAACACCCCGCTGCCGGGTCCGAGGTCCATCCCCATCGCGAAGACGAAGAGCGCGCACGCACCCACGATCGCGTGGGGGGTCCAGCGGACCTTGCTGCGTATCCGCTCGGGCAGGCGCCGGGTCAGCGGCCCGTCGACCGCCATCGGGGGCAGCGGCCGGTAGTCGAAGGCGTTGTGGAAGAGGTCCTGGCGCAGCCCGCCGAGCGCGCCCTGGGCCAGGCGGAACTCGGGGCTGCGGCTCGTTTCACGGGTGTCTGTCACGCCCTTCACGGTACGGGGGGCCACGGACGCGGTCGTCACCATGACGGCGGATCCTCCCGCGTCCGTCCCAAGTACTACGCGTGCGTGCTCCCGGCCCCGCCTGCTCAGAACGCGAGCTGGGCGATCTCCTCCGCCACGATCGCGCAGGCGTCGGCGGCCGGGTCGATCAGGGGGAAGTGGCCGACGTCCGGGAGGAGCGTGAGGCCGACGGTCTCGCCCGCCTTCGCGGCCGCCTCGACGTAGGCGTCGGCGACCTCCTGGGGGACGACGATGTCGTCGCAGCCCTGGACGACCGCCGTCGCGATCCCGGTCGGCAGCAGCAGGGCCGGGTCGGCGTGCCGGGCGCGTACGTCGAACTCGCCCTCGCCGCCCAGGAGTTCGGTCACCGCTCCGCCGCAGACGCCGAGCTCCACGGCCCGGTCGAAGTGCGCGATGGGGGCGAGGGCCACCACGCCGCGCAGCGCGGGCGGCGTGGGAAGCCGCCAGGGGGCGTCGGGGGCGAGGACGTGGCGGGCCGCCGCCCAGAGGGCGAGGTGGCCGCCGGCGGAGTGGCCGGTGAGGACGATCCGGCGCGGGTCGGCCTGCGGCAGGTGCTCGGCCGCCAGCCTCGGTACGGCGTCCAGGGCGGCGGCCACGTCGTCGAAGGTCTCCGGCCAGCGTCCCGCCACCGGTCCCGTACCGCCCTGACGGGGGATGGTGCCGCCGCGCCGGTACTCGACGTTGGCGACGGCGAAGCCCCGGCGGGCCAGGAAGTCCACGAACGGGGTGAGGTGCTGCCGGTCGTACGGAGCCCGCCAGGCACCGCCGTGCAGCGCGACGACGAGCGGCGCCCGCTGCCGGCCGTCGCGCGGCGCGTAGAAGTCGACGACCTGGTCGGGGTGATCGCCGTACGCTGCGGAGGCGTCCGGGGCGACGGCCGGGTGCGAGAACGCCGACGCTTCTTCGGCGGCGTCGCGCGCGGCGGGGTCCGGCATGCTGTTCCAACCTCTCGGGGACGGGGCCGAATCGGCCTGACCTGCGGGGACCGTATCAGCACTGACGCCCCCACAGATCAAGCGATGATCGGACCGTCCGACCTCAGACGGCGGGCACCTCCGCCGCCGCCTCGGCAGGTACGTCCACCAGCACTTCCGCCAGGATCCGCGCCGCCCGCTCCGCGTCCGCGAAGCCGACGTACAGCGGCGTGAAGCCGAACCGGAGCACGTCCGGGCGGCGCAGATCGCCCACCACCCCGCGCCTGATCAGCTCCGCCATGACGGCCGGCGCCTCGGCGCACCGCAGCGCGACCTGGCTGCCGCGCTCGGCGTGCGCGCCGGGCGTGAGGGACGTGACGCGACCGGCCGGGACGTACGCCGCGACGCACTCCTCGAAGAAGTCCGTCAGGGCGAGGGACTTGGCCCGTACGTCCTCGACGGCGACCCCGTCCCAGACGTCGAGCGCCGACTCCAGGGCCAGCATCGACAGGATGTCGGGCGTGCCGACCCGGCCGCGCACCGCGCCCTCGGCCGCCGCGTAGCCCGGGGTCATCCCGAACGGGTCGGCGTGCGAGTTCCAGCCGGGCAGCGGGGAGTCGAAGGCCGCCTGGTGCCGCTCGGCGACGTACAGGTACGCGGGCGAACCGGGGCCGCCGTTGAGGTACTTGTACGTGCAGCCGACCGCCAGGTCGACCCCGTGCTCCTCCAGGCCGACGGGCAGCGCGCCCGCGCTGTGGCACAGGTCCCAGACGGCGAGGGCGCCCGCCGCGTGCTGCGCGGCCGTGATCCCGGGCAGGTCGTGGAGGCGACCCGTCCGGTAGTCGACGTGGTTGACGAGCGCGGCGGCCGTGCGCGGACCCGCCGCGGCCGCGATCTCCTCGGGGGCGACCGGCACGATCCGGCGGCCGGTCATCCGGGCCGCCGACTCCGCGATGTACCCGTCCGTGGGAAACGTCGTCGCGTCGACGAGGATCTCGTCCCGGTCGTCGGTGCTCAGCCGGGTGGCCGCGACGACCGCCTTGAAGACGTTCACGCTGGTCGAGTCGCCGACCACGATCCGGCCGGGGGAGGCGCCGACCAGCGGGGCGATGCGGTCGCCGATCCGCTCGGGCGCGGTCCACCAGCCGCTCTCGTCCCAGGAGCGGATGCGCATACGGCCCCACTCGCGGGTGATGACGTCGGCCATCCGGTCGGGCACGTGCGCGGGCAGGGCGCCCAGCGAGTTGCCGTCGAGGTAGACGGTCTCCTCGTCGAGGACGAACTTCTCGCGGAGCTTGGCCAGGGGGTCGTGGGCGTCCCGGAGCAGCGCGTTCTCGCGCAAGGACTCAGACATGGCTGCGCGCCGTCCACAGCTCGGGGAAGACGTTCTTCTGCGCCCGCTTCTCCAGCCAGGCCACGCCCGCGGAGCCGCCGGTGCCGGTCTTGGAGCCCATGGCCCGCCGGGTGGCGACGAGGTGGTCGTTGCGCCAGCGCCAGACCAGTTCGGCGACGTCGCTCAGCGCCTCGCCCAGCCGGACGAGTTCGGTGTTCTGGTCGGTGTCGGCGTATATCCCGGCCCAGATCTCCTCGATCTGGGGGGACGGCTCGTACTTCTTCGCCAGGTCGCGGTCGAGCACGTCCTGCGGTACGGGCAGCCCGCGCCGGGCGAGGAGCCGGAGGACCTCGTCGTACAGGCTGGGCTCCTGGAGCGCCTTCTCCAGCTCGGCGTGGACCCGGGGCGCACCGCGGTGCGGCACCAGCATCGACGCGGACTTCTCGCCGAGCAGGAACTCCATGCGCCGGTACATCGCCGACTGGAAGCCGGAGCCCTCGCCGAGGGCCGCGCGGTAGGAGTTGAACTGCGCGGGGGTGAGCTGGGCCAGCGGGCGCCAGGAGTGGTTCAGGGCCTCCAGCTCGCGCACGGAGCGCTTGAGCGCGTCCATCGCGACGGGGATGCTGTCCTCGCGCAGCGCGCGGCTCGCGGTCTCCCACTCGTGCACGATGACGGTGAACCACAGCTCCATGACCTGGGTCGTGACCAGGAAGACCATCTCGCCCGGGTCGTCGGAGCGGAGGTGCTGGAGGTGGGTGAGTACGTCCGCCTGTACGTAGTCCTCGTACGGCGTCGTGCCCGCGAAGTCGAGGTTCGGTGCGTCGACCGATCCGGCTCCGGAGGCATCGGGGAAGGTGGACATTTCTGTCTCCTCGATACGCAACTACCGGGTAGCGGTCCGCTCCTTCCGTGAGTGAAAGTGGAGCCCCGGTCCCCTCGGGCCCGCCCGCCTCGTCGCGCGCGGTCCCATGCGCATCATGGCACGATCGGGCCCTCTATGTAGCTCCCGTCTTCGTCATACGGATACGCGTTCGAAAGACAGCCCTTGAGGCCCTTGATCTGCTGCATCATCACCGGCGCGAGCTTCCCGGGACCCGGGCAGGTCATGTGCGTCCGGATGCCTATCTCGTGCCCGACCTCGTGGTTGATGATCAGATGCCGGTACTCGGCGGGGGTGCCGGTGAACGTCGGCGAGCCCAGCACCCAGCGCCTCAGGTTCACCACGACGCCCTGCGTCGTCTCGCAGTTCAGCTCCCCGTGGGTGTTGAGGCCCACGGCGAGACAGAGCCGGTCGGCGGTGGCCGGGGTGGCGATCCGGATGACGAAGTCGGCGTCCTCGGTGACCAGCTGGAACCTGCCCCGGCCGTGCGCGGCCCAGCCGCGCGGGTGGGCCAGGATCCGCTCGATCTCGGCGGCCGCCTCGGCGGCGGAGATGTCCAGGCCGTCCTCGACCTGCACGCGGTAGCGGCGCAGGGTGCCCCCCGTGCCGACGGCCTTGCCGGACGTCCCGGCGCTGGCGAAGGTACCGGGGCCGCTCGCCGGCACCGTCGTCTTCTTGGGCTTGGGCTTCGGCGTCGGCTTGGCCGTGGTCCGCGCCGGCGTCGGCGTGGTGGCCTTGGGGGTGGTGGGGGCCGCCGTGGTCGGCTCGTGCGTCGTCGGGGCGGCGGCGCGGGGGTCGGCGGCGCCGGAGTCCGTGCCGGTGTAGTGCGCGAGGGCGGCGCCCCCACCGAGGGCGAGGGTGACGAGCGCGAGGGTCGGCAGGACGAGGCGGCCCAGGGGGCTGCGGCGGCGTCGGCGACTCTGGCGGCGTCCCCGGCTCGCGGGTGCGGCGGCGCGCTTGCCCAAGACAGACTTCTCCCCTGCGTCGGCCGGTTGGGGGGAAGAGGGTGGGGCCTCTGCGCCGGCTGCTCTCGGTACAACGGTCCGAAGGATCGTACCGGCCCCTTCGAACAGCCTCGAACGCATCGCGCCGCGCGACCCAGGGGGGCGCGCGGCGCGTCGTGCGTACGGAACGGGTCAGCCGAGGGTCTCGGCCGCCGTCTGAGAGGAGTCCCGCAGGAACGTCGAGCAGCGCTCGTACTCGTCCTTCTCGCCGATCTCCCCGGCCGCCCGCGCCAGCGCGTGCAGGGCCCGCAGGAAGCCGCGGTTCGGCTCGTGCTCCCACGGCACCGGGCCGTGGCCCTTCCAGCCGCTGCGCCGCAGCGCGTCCAGGCCCCGGTGGTAGCCGGTACGGGCGTAGGCGTACGACTCGACGACGCGACCGCCCTCGAACGCCTCGTCGGCGAGCTGGGCCCAGGCCAGCGACGACGTCGGGTACTTCGCGGCGACGTCCGCGGGCGCCGTGCCGGCCGCGAGCAGCTCGCGCGGCTCCGGGTCGTCGGGCAGGTGGGTGGGGGGCGGTCCCCCCAGCAGGTTCTCGTGGATGGCCATGGGGCAAGTCTGCCTCAGCGCGGCGTCATCGCTCGCGCTCGGTCTTCTGCTCCCCCGGGTCCAGCGGGGGCGAGGTGACCCCGCAGTGGACCTTGCACTCGGGGTGGCAGTCCGCCTCGGCGGCCGGTTTCCGCACGGTCGCCCAGGCCAGGACCGCGCCCGCCACCATCAGCCCGGCGCATATCGGCATCGCCCGCCGGAAGGTCTCCCCGAACTCCTCCGCCGAGCGGTACGCCTCCGGGCCCATCCCGGCGAGCGCCGGCAGCGCCGCCACCGCCAGAAGACCGGCGGCCCGGGCCGCCGCGTTGTTGATCCCGCTGGCCAGGCCCGCCCGCGCCACGTCCACCGAGGCGAGGACGGTCGCGGTCAGCGGGGCCACCAGGACGGTCAGGCCGAGACCGAGCACGGCCATGGCCGGCAGCACGTCCTCGACGTACGAGGCGTCCTCACCGACCCGCAGCATCAGGACCATCCCGACCGCGCACAGCAGCGGCCCCACGGTCAGCGGGATCCTGGGCCCGATCTTCTCGCCCAGCTCGCCCGACTTCGCCGACAGGAGCAGCATCAGGATCGTCGTCGGCAGCATGGCCGTGCCCGCCGCGAGCGCCGAGTAGCCGGAGACCACCTGGAGCTGGAGGGCGGCCAGGAAGAAGAAGCCGCCGAGCGCCGCGTACACGCACAGGGTCACCAGGTTGACCACGGTGAACTGGCGCGACGCGAAGATCGACGGCGGCACCATCGGCTCCTCCCGGCGCCGCTCCAGGACGACGAACGCCGCCCCGACCACGATCCCGAGCCCGCCGGCCCACCAGGCCTCGGCGATCAGCGCGTACGTCACCAGGGCGAGCGCGGCGGCCCCCAGGAAGGCGCCGAGCACGTCGAAGCGGCCGTGGGCCGACTCGTCGCGCGACTCGGGCACATGCCGCAGCGCGACCGGCACGCACAGCACGGCCAGCGGCACGTTGAGCAGGAACACCCACCGCCAGCCGGGACCGTCGACCAGCCAGCCCCCGACGAACGGCCCGATCGCCGCGCCGACCCCGCCGAAACCGGACCAGAGCCCGACGGCCTTGGCCCGGTCGTCCGGGTGGAAGCTCGCCTGGATCAGCGCGAGCGAACCGGGGGTGAGCAGCGCGCCGCCGACGCCCTGGAGGGCGCGGGCGGCGATCAGGACCCCCGCGTTGGGCGCGAGCCCGCACAGCAGCGAGGCGGCGGCGAACCACACGATCCCGATGACGAACACCCGCCGTCGCCCGTACCGGTCCCCCAGCGCCCCGCCGAGCAGGATCAGCCCGGCGAGGGTGAGCATGTAGGCGTTGACGGTCCACTGGAGGACGGCCATGTCGGCGTCGAGGTCCTCGCCGATGTGGGGCAGGGCGACGTTGACGACGGTGGAGTCGAGCAGCGCCATCCCCGAACCGAGCACGGTGGTGAAGACGATCCACCGCCCGGTGCGGGAGCTCAGCCGGATGTCCATGCCTGCCATGGTCCTCGCGGGGACGGACCTGTGCACGTCAGGTCGTGCGGAGCCGGTTCACCGCCCGGATCAGCGCGTCCACGCCCCGCTCCGCCTTCTTGCGCGGGCAGCCGACGTTCAGCCGGACGAAGCCGGGTTGACCGTAGACGCTGCCCGGCATGATCGCGACCCTCTCGGTCTCCACCAGGTCGAGCTGCAGCGCGGTGTCGTCGATGCCGAGCGGGCGCAGGTCGATCCAGGCCAGGTAGCCCGCCTGCGGGGGTGTCCAGGTCACGCCCGGCAGGCCCTGGGTGAGCCGCTCCTCCAGGAGCCGCATGGTGCCGGCCACGTACGTCCGCAGCTGGTCCAGCCAGGGGCCACCGTGCCGGTACGCGGCGATGTGGGCGGTCAGCGAGAGGACGGCCGGGGAGGCGAGGCCCTCGCCGGTCTCCATGCGGCGGATGAACGCGGTCCGCTCGCCCGGGTCGCCGACGATCCCGTACGAGCCGCTCAGCGCCGGGAAGTTGAAGGCCTTGGTCCCGGAGGTGATCAGCGCCCAGCGGCGGACCGCCGAGGTCTCGGCGAAGCGGCTGAAGGGCAGATGGCGGTGGCCGTCCGCCACGAGGTCCGCGTGGATCTCGTCGCTGATGACGGCGACCCCGTGGCGCTCGGCGAGCCGCGTGAACTCCGCAAGCTCCTCCTCCCGCCACACCCGTCCCGTCGGGTTGTGCGGCGAGCAGAGCAGCAGCAGTCGGCTGTCCGGCCGCGCCAGCTCCGCGTCCAGCGCCGCGAGGTCGCCGACCGGTACGCCCCGCAGCTCGCGCCCGAGGCCGGTCACGGCCTTGCGGAAGCCGTCGTACGTCGGGGTGTGCACGACCACGCCGTCGCCGGGCTCGGTCCACATCTGGAGCAGCTGCGAGAGCTGGCTGAGGACGGACGGCGCGTAGACGAGCGTCTCGATGTCGATCGCGGTGTCGTGCCGGGTCGCGTACCAGTCGCGTATCGCCCCGCGGAACTCGCCGAGCCGCCAGTCGGTGTAGCCGAACACCCCGTGCTCGACCCGCTCCTTCAGGGCGCTCAGCACCTCCGGCGGGGAGGCGAAGTCCATGTCGGAGATGGTGAAGGGGAGCAGGTCGGAGACGCCGAAGCGGTCCGCGATGCCGTCCCACTGGACCGACCAGGTGCCCTGCCGGCCTATCTCACGGTCGAAGTCGTACGTCGTCGTCACTCGGACCTCCCTGGGGACGCGAAGGGGCCCGACACCGCGGGGTGCCGGGCCCTTCGTCAACGGATCGAACCCGCCGTGCTTACTTCAGCTTCGTGCCGGTCGAGCGCAGCGCGGCGCACGCCTCGGCCACGCGGCCGGCCATGCCGGCCTCGGCGAGCTTGCCCCAGGTGCGCGGGTCGTAGGTGGACTTCTTGCCGACCTCGCCGTCGACCTTCAGGACGCCGTCGTAGTTGCGGAACATGTGGTCCACGACCGGACGCGTGAAGGCGTACTGGGTGTCGGTGTCGAGGTTCATCTTCACGACGCCGTTCTCCAGCGCGGTGGCGATCTCCTCGGCGGTGGAGCCGGAGCCGCCGTGGAAGACGAAGTCGAACGGGTTGGCCTTGCCGAAGCGCTCGGCGACGCCCGCCTGGAGGTCCTTGAGCAGCTCGGGGCGGAGGACGACGTTGCCCGGCTTGTAGACGCCGTGCACGTTGCCGAAGGAGGCGGCGAGCAGGTAGCGGCCCTTCTCGCCCAGGCCCAGGGCCTCGGCGGTGCGGATCGCGTCGTCGACGGTGGTGTACAGCTCGTCGTTGATCTCGTGGCTGACGCCGTCCTCCTCGCCACCGGTCGGGGTGATCTCGACCTCGAGGATGATCTTGGCGGCGGCGGCCTTGGCGAGCAGCTCCTGGCCGATGGCCAGGTTGTCGGCGAGGGTCTCGGCGGAGCCGTCCCACATGTGCGACTGGAAGAGCGGGTTCTGACCGGCCTTGACGCGCTCGGCGGAGATGTCGAGCAGCGGGCGGACGTAGCCGTCCAGCTTGTCCTTCGGGCAGTGGTCGGTGTGCAGCGCGACCGTGATGTCGTACTTGGCGGCGACGATGTGCGCGAACTCGGCCAGGGCGACGGCGCCCGTGACCATGTCCTTGTTGTGCTGGCCGCCCAGGAACTCGGCGCCACCGGTCGAGATCTGGATGATGCCGTCGCTCTCGGCCTCCGCGAAGCCGCGCAGCGCGGCGTGCAGGGTCTGGGAGGAGGTCACGTTGATGGCCGGGTAGGCGAACTTGCCTGCCTTCGCCCGGTCGAGCATCTCGTTGTAGACCTCGGGGGTTGCGATGGGCATTCGTCCGCTCCTTGTGATGTGCGGGTGGGTGCGTTACTTGACCCTGACCTGGGGCGACGTCATCGTCGGGGCCCATCTTTCCAGACTCTTGTGCGGACACCGAGACGTGCGGGGCGGAGCGTTTCACGTGAAACACTCCGCCCCGCCCAAAGCCCCAGGTCAGAGACGCCGACGGGACGTCCCGGGACCTAAGTCACGACTTCGCCTCGGTCACTCTGCGTCGATCAGGCGAGACCCAGCTCGTCCAGCGCGAAGGCGTAGAGGTACGGCACGCCCGCGGTGGTGCTGATCTTCTCGCCGGCGCCCGTCGCCCGGTCCACGATCGTGGCGACCGCGACGACCTCGGCACCGGCCGCGCGGGCCGCCTCGACGGCGGTCAGCGGGGAGCCGCCGGTGGTGGAGGTGTCCTCGACGATCAGGACCCGGCGGCCCTTGATGTCCGGGCCCTCGACCTGGCGCTGCATCCCGTGCGCCTTGGCGGCCTTGCGGACGACGAAGGCGTCCAGGCGCTTCCCCTGGGCGGCGGAGGCGTGCAGCATCGCCGTCGCGACCGGGTCGGCGCCGAGCGTCAGGCCGCCCACCGCGTCGAACTCCAGCTCTGCGGTCAGGTCGAGCATGACCTGACCGACGAGCGGGGAGGCGGCGCCGTCCAGCGTGATCCGGCGCAGGTCGACGTAGTAGTCGGCCTCCAGACCCGAGGAGAGGGTCACCTTGCCGTGCACCACGGCCTTGTCCTTGATCTGCTGGAGCAGGTCAGCGCGTACGTCAGTCATGCTCACGAGCTTAGGGCCTCCCCTTCGGCCGTCCGTTCTCCCCTTCGGCCCGGGATTCCCCCAGGGCCTTTCGTCAGAGCCGTCGCCAGGCGAAGGTGGCCGCGATCTCCAGCGGCTCGATCGGGGTCACGTACCGCGGGAGCGTGTTCAGGCCGTTCGGCGGGCCGGACTGCGGCTCCACACAGACCGCCGCCTCCTGCTCGTCGTAGATCACGACCCAGGGGGCGCGGCTTGTCACCTTCAGCTCCAGCTGCTCCGGCCAGGTGAGCGTGACGTCGACGCCGTCCGGCATCCCGAAGCAGTCGTCCCAGGGGCCAGGGGTGGGGCCGATCCGCCGCCCGGTGGGGAGGTGGTCCTCGCCGCGCTCCTCCTGCCAGTCGGGCGTGAAGTCGACACGGGCCGGCGCGCCGCCGTCGAGGGTCCGGTTGAACCACGGGTGCCAGCCGGCCTGCGCCGGGAAGGAGGCGTCGTACGTCTCCACCCCGAGCTGCAGCGTGAGCGCGTCCTCGGTGAGCGCGAAGGTCTGGGTGACCCGGCCGGTGTACGGCCACGGGTCCCCTAGCTCGAAGGTGAACGCCGCCGTGCGCGCCCCGTCGGCGTCCGCGGTCCTGGCCGTCTTCCAGACGCTGTCGCGGCCGGTGCCGTGGATCGCGTGCGGCGGGGAGTTGAGGGGCATCTGGTGCTTCACTCCGCCGTCGCGGAACTGGCCCAGCTCGATCCGTCCGCACCAGGGCACCATCGGGAAGCATCCGTACCGCTCGCCCTGGCGCAGCAGCTCCGTGCCGCCGATGCGCAGGCTCTCGATCCGGCAGCCGTTGTCGGGGTTGATGGTCAACTCGGCGTCGCCCGCCGTCAGTCGCGTCTGCTTGCTCACGCCCCGACAGTAGACGGGGTTCAGCGCTTGCGGCGCAGCGCCCGGCCGACGACGACCGCCGAGGCGATGGCGAGGGCGGCGGCGGGGGCGATCCACCGCAGCGTGGCGCCGGCCGTACTGGTCTCCGGGGCGGGGACGGGGGCGTACCGGCCCCGCGGCGGCGCGTGGTCGACCTCTTCGGCGCTTCGCCCGATCATCGTCCGCCGGGCGTGCGCGGCCTCGGCGGCCGGGGGTTCGGCGGGGTACTCGACGGGCGCGTCGCCGTCCTCGAATTCGCCGCCCTGGAAGGGGTCCAGGGACGGCGGGGGGACGGGCGTCTCGAAGACGGACGGCGCCGAGGACTCGGGCCGGCGGGGCTCCTCGACGCCGTCGTCGACCCCGTCGCTGTCACTGTCGGCCTCGTCGTCGAGGTCGGCGTGGGTGTCGGCATCGGCATCGGCGTCCGTGTCCGCGTCCGCGTCCGCGTCGGTGTCGCGGCCGGTGTCGGTCGGCGAAGCCGGGGCGGGGGCTGCGGAAGCCACCTCCGCCTCCCCGGCGCTCTCCTTCGTCGCGCCGCCACCGTTCTCCGCGGCGGCGGCCAGCGCGGTCGTGAACTTCTCGATCAGCCGCTGGGCCGCCGATTCCCGCGCCTCCTCCGGGAGGTCGGCGAGCCGGCCCTCGGGCTTCACGGTGCCCGTGAAGGTGAGCGTCGTCCCGTCGGCCACCGGGGTGAGCCCGATCGACAGGGAGAGCCGCACCGTGCCCTTGCCGCGGACCTCGGTGCCCTGGCCCTCGACGGCGACGAGCCCGCGCTTCTCGGCCAGGCGCAGCACGCCCTGGTAGGTGATCGTGTGGCCGCCGGCCCGGATCCTCAGCCGGCCCGCGAGCGGGCCCGCCTCCGCGTCGGCGTCCTGCTGGAGGCCGGGGACGCAGCGCGCCACCCGTGCGGGGTCCGTCAGGGTCTCGCGGAGAACCTCGGCCGGTACCGGAACGAACACCTCATGCTCCATGGAAGCCGAGCCTACTCAGCCCGGGCCCCGCCGTCGCCTGTTCGCCCCGGTCCCGCGCCCTGGTCCGCGCCCCGGCCCCGCCCACCGGTCCGCCCCCGGCCCCGCCCCCCGGACACGTCCGCCGGTCCGCGCCCTGGGTCCCGCGCCCCGGTCCGCGCCCCGGCCCCGCGCCCCGGCCACGTCGAGGTCCGCCGTGGCGGCCGGCTGCTCAGCCGCCGTAGCGCGGGTGGACCAGCGTCGACGGCGGTGGCGGGGCGGCCCGCTCGTCCCGGGTGCGCTCGACGGCCCGGACACCCGTCACCAGGGACCCTGCCGTCAGGGACCGCAGCGGGGGCGTGCCGGCGGGGAGCGCCAGCTCGGGCGGGTAGGTGCCGGCGGCCGCGAGCAGGTACCCCCAGTCGGCCGCGCCGCCGTCCCCCGCCGCTCCCGTGTCCGCGCCGCCCGAGCGGTCCGCGCGGTCGGGACCCGAGGCGAGGTACGCCCCGCTCCCGTGCGCGCTGTAGGGGCGGGTCGCGAAACCGGCCGCGCGGAGGGTGGAGTCCACGGTCCAGTACGTACGGGGGGAGGCGGCGGCCGAACCGGCGTGCACGACGAGCCGCCCGTCGTCGGCGAGGACCCGGGCGGCCAGGCCGTAGAACTCCTCCGAGTACAGCTTGGCGCCGGCCGAGATGCCCGGGTCGGGAAGGTCCGAGATCACCACGTCGTACCGCTCGCGCGGTCCCTCGCCGCGGCTCCCGTGCCCGTCCGCCCCCGGCGCCGGCGCGGTGGTCGCCGTCTCGCGGAGCCAGCGGAAGGAGTCCGCGAAGGCGATCCGGACACGCGGGTCGCGCAGGGCGTGACCGTTGAGCGCGGTGAGTTCGGGGTGGGTGCGGGCGAGCCGGGCGACTCCGGGGTCGACCTCCACGACGGTGACCGAGCGGACCCCGGCGTGGCGCAGCACCTCGCGGGCGGCGAGGCCGTCGCCGCCGCCGAGGATGAGCACGCGCGCGTGCGGCCCGTTCATCGCCGGGTGGACCAGCGATTCGTGGTACCGGGCGGCGTCCGCGCCGCCGGCCCGCAGCCGGCCGTTCACGAAGAGGTCCGGCGGGCTGCCGCGCTCCCCCGTCACCACCACGTCCTGGAGGTCGGTGCGCACGGCGACCCGCACGTCGTCGCCGTACACCGCGCGGCGGGCGGCGTCCTCGAAGTCGTCGACGAGGACGGTCGCGGTGGCGAGGACGGCGAGGACGGCCACGTTCGCGCCGATCAGCAGCGCCCGGGAGCGGCAGGTCAGGTCGCGACGGAACAGCCACAGCACCAGGCCGCCGCCCGCCACCGCGTTCACCGCGCCCGTGACGAGCGCGCCGGTGAGCTGGCCGAGCCAGGGCAGCAGCAGGAACGGGAAGGCGAGGCCGCCGACCAGCGCGCCCACGTAGTCGGCGGCGAAGAGGTCGGCCACGGTCCCGGCCGGATCGGCGGCGCTGTCCTTCTCGCGCGCCCCGGACAGACGGGCCGAACGCGCCGACTCCGCCCGCTGGATGAGCGACATGAGGAGCGGGATCTCCGCACCGATGAGGACGCCGATGGCGAGCGAGAACGCCACCAGGACGTACCGCGCCTCGCCCAGCCAGGCGAAGGCCGCGTACAGCACGAGGGCCGAACAGCCGCCGATCAGCGCGAGACCGCACTCGACCAGGCCGAAGCCGACGGCGGCACGGCAGCGCAGCCGCTTGGCGAGCAGCGAGCCGACGCCCATCGCGAAGACCATCACCGAGAGCACGACCGAGGCCTGCGTGACGGAGTCGCCGATCAAGTACGAGGCGAGTGCGACCAGTTCCAGCTCGTAGACGAGACCGCAGGCGGCGCAGACGAAGACGACGACCAGGACCGGATACCGCACCGTGCTCGGCCGAACGGGCAGCCGCGTCACCCTCTTGGGTGGCATGGTCAGGGGCGGATCGATCATGTTCGTAACGCTACGTCACACATCTGTCGCCGCTTGTCACCCACACGAGTGCACCTGAGGCGTACGGGAGGCGCGTTACAGCGCGGCGGACATACGTGCGCCGATCTGCGTCCGCGTGACCACCAACTGGCCTTCCTGCGGGTACGCGTGCCAGGTGCGCCACCGCACCTGGCCTTCGTGGCGCTGCGCCAGCATCGCCGTGAAGGCGTGCGGGGAGCCGGGGAACGTCCCCGCGAGGCCGTTGGGATGGTCGGCGACGAGCGCCAGCAACTCCTGGGCACGGCCCGCGAAGGAGCCGTGGTTGAGCTTCTCGACGCGGGCGGCGAATTCGTACTCCCATCCGCCGATCCGCTTGGACACGCCCAGCGGCAGCGGCGTACTGCTGCCGGGCATACAGGCGACGGTCTCCGAGCAACGGCGCTCCTCTTCCTCCAGAAGCACCTGGTGAGAGGCGCCGAGCAGGCGCAACTGCAGCTTGGCGCCGGTCAGTTCGAGGTCGAGCACGGCGAGGGCGGGCAGCGGCTCGCGCCCGAGAGCCCAGGCCAGATCGGCCGCACGGGTGTCGGTATAGGAAGTTTTCAGGGTCGTGAGCATGGGTCGGCTCCGCAAACACGGTTTGACGGGTGGGCCGGGGGCGCCCCGGAGAAGGGTTCAACGGGAGTGGGGGATCGCCGACTCGGGTCCACACACGGTCCGAGGGCTGTCTCTATCAACAGTGAGGGAATCACGGACTTCGAGCGACTCGCAGCGTTTTTACCCAACTTGCCGTGGTTTCCATCCCCTTCGGGGACCCCACAGTTCAATTGTTCAAACGAACCCGGTCCCCAGGCTCCAACACGAAGGTGCCCGGCGGATGTTGGAACGCCGGGCACCTGGTGCTCGCGAGGGCGACTGCCCCGTGACAGTCGCCCCCGAGTCGATCACCCCCCGGTCAGTCGCCCCCGCCCCCTCCGCCGCAGCCACCGCCGCCTCCGCAGGACGACCCGCCGTCCGAACCGCAGCCGCCCCCGCCACCGTCCGCCCAGCCACCACGCCGCCTGCCCCGCCGCCTGCCCCGCCGGCTGCCGCTGATCGCGGACACCACGCCCACCGCGATCATGAAGACGATGAACATCGCGAAAAGGATTTCCATCTGTACCACCCCCGTAGGTCTGTGCGAGGGGGATGCCCGATCCGGCACACGCCCAAAGCGCACTTGAGGAAGTCCAGAGCTTCGGCCCAGGATGACGCACATGACACGACCGCTGCTCAACCGCAGGCTCGCCGAGTTCGGCACCACGATCTTCGCCGAGATGTCCGCCCTCGCCGCGCGGACCGGGGCGATCAACCTCGGTCAGGGCTTCCCCGACACCGACGGCCCCGAGGAGATCCGCGAGGCGGCGGTCCGGGCGCTGCGCGACGGCCGCGGCAACCAGTACCCGCCGGGCCCCGGCGTCCCCGAGCTGCGCACCGCCGTCGCCGAGCACCAGCTGAGGCGGTACGGCCTGAGCTACGACCCCGACACCGAGGTCCTGGTCACGGCGGGCGCCACCGAGGCCATCGCCGCGTCCCTGCTCGCCCTCGTCGAACCGGGCGACGAGGTGATCGCCCTGGAGCCGTACTACGACTCGTACGCCGCCTGCGTCGCGATGGCGGGCGGCACGCGCGTCCCGGTCACGCTCCGGCCGCACGAGGGACGCTTCGTCCTCGACCTGGACGAGCTGCGGGCCGCCGTCACCGACCGGACCCGGCTGATCCTGCTCAACACCCCGCACAACCCCACCGGCACCGTCCTCACCCGCGCCGAACTGACCGCGATCGCCGAGCTGGCCGTCGCCCGCGACCTGCTCGTCGTCACCGACGAGGTGTACGAGCACCTGGTCTTCGACGGCGCCGAACACCTGCCGATCGCGAGCCTGCCGGGGATGCGCGAGCGCACGGTCACCATCGGCTCGGCCGGCAAGACGCTCTCGTTCACCGGCTGGAAGGTCGGCTGGGTCAGCGCGACCCCCGAGCTGACCACCGCCGTCCGGTCGGCGAAGCAGTACCTCACGTACGTGGCCTCAGGGCCGTTCCAGTACGCCGTCGCCGAGGCGCTCCGGCTGCCGGACAGCTACTTCGACAGCCTCCGCGCCGACCTCCACCGCAAGCGCGACCTGCTCGGCGACGGCCTGCGCGCGGCCGGGTTCGAGGTCTACCTGCCGCAGGGCACGTACTTCATCACCACTGACATCACCCCCTTCGGCGAGAAGGACGCCTACGCGTTCTGCCGCGCCCTCCCCGAACGCTGCGGCGTCGTCGCCATCCCCAACTCCGTCTTCTATGACGACCAGGCCGCCGGCCGCAGCCAGGTCCGCTTCGCCTTCTGCAAGAAGGACGACGTCCTCATCGAGGCCGGCAGCCGCTTGCGGCGCCTGGCTTCCTGAACTCGCTCCCCTTCACGTTCATGCACGTGACACGACGGTGCGTCAGGCCCGCAACGGCCTGGCGCGCCAGCGGCGTTCGGTCCGTCCCACAGCGTCCGTGGGGAATTTCTCCGCCGTACCCCTCCGGTTGGCCAGGCCTGGCTACCTTCGCCTCGCCCCGGTCCGGTACAGGAGAGGTACATCCATGAGCACGCCGATCCACCGCACCTCGACACGGCAGTCCGCAGCGGTCCTGACGTCTGCCCGGTCCCGTGAGGGAGGGAGCCGGACCGGGAGTACGTCCGCACGCCCGCTGGAGCGCGCCTTACTGGAGATGCAGTCCAGTGTCGGCAACCGGGCCACGACCGCGATGGTGCAGCGCCTCCGGGACACCGAGAGAGGGAACGCGGCGGCGAACGGCGACGCGGCCCCCCAAGCGAAGAAGAACTACCGCGACCGGATCGCCGCGCTCCTCGACAGGTTCAAGAAGAATCTCGAACCCATCGACACCTTCATCAAGGGCTTCCAGACCCCCACCAACGCGGCCTTCACCCAACAGGCCGCCGTCGCGGCCAATGAGAGCCTCAAGCACTCCGCCGCCGCCTCGGGGACCTCCGCGGCCTCGGGCAACCTCCTCACGGAGGCCGCCGGCACCGTGGTCAACGGCATGGACGCGTACAAGAACATGAAGGACGCCAAGAAGCACGAGACCGGGGCCGACCACCACAAGGCGAAGAAGAAGGCCAAGACCAAGGGGGTGGACACGGTCATCGGCGCCGCCGGTTCGGGAAGCTACAGCGCCGCCATCGCCAAGGAGGTGACCAAGATCCAGAAGACGGCGGACGCGGCAGTGGCATCCGAGGCGAGCGGTATCGCCAGCGCCTCCATCGGCGCGATCAAGGGCATGCGGTCCGCCTTCCGCATCAGGGGAGCAGCCAGCAAGTACAAACAGATCAAAAAGCTGGGAGATCCCCACCTCGTCCAGGCGGGGGCACTGGCACGGCTGAACGAGGCGCGCGAGCAGGCCAACTGGGCCGCAGCGGAGGCTTACGTCGCGCTGGACAGCTACTGGAAGTACGAGGGCCCGGGACGGCTGGAGCTCGTTTCCGAGGCCATCGACGCGGCCTGGGAGGCGATGGCCGAAGCCCGTGACGCCGGCGAGAACCTCCAGCGCGCCGAGAACGACGTGGAAAAGCTGAGCAAGGTGCAGCAGTACGCGAAGAAGAAGCAGCTCACCAAGATCGGCAAGGAGGCGGCCGGCGGCGCGGGCGAGTCCGTCAAGGCCGCATCCGGCGTCGTGACGGCGGTCGCGGCGGGAACAGTCGGGCTGGCGAGCAACCCGGTCGGCTGGGGCCTCGCCGGGGCCGGGGCCGGTCTCGTCCTCGGCGTCACCATGTACAAGGCGCTCCGCGCCGCCACGAAGCGCTACGAAGAGGTCCACCACCCCGAGCGCTGGGCACCGCAGGGCGAGACCCCGGCGGAGGCCGCTTCCCGCACGGAGTCGTTGAAGCACGCGCTGAAGTTCTGGAAGAAGGTGTCGAAGGGGGAACGCCAGGCCATGGCGCGGGAGATCTACGCCCTGGCGGCGGGCCCCGACATCTCCGGGAACACCACGGCCGAGATGCGGGAGTCCGCCAGGTCCCTGCTCATCGCACTCAAATCCGGCCCAGACAAGCACAAACTGGAGCCGGACGAGTGGGCCGAGACCCTCAACGACCCGGCGAAGACGTCCGGTTGGATCGCGGAGATAGCGGAGCAGCTGGCCTCGGGCTGACCTGGAGCGGGCCGGCTACCGCGCCGCCGACAGGACCGCCGACAGGACCGCCGACAGGGCGGATACGAACGGCACCCAGGGATGTGCTTCCCACTCCCTGGGACAAAAGGCGAGATTCTTGACACCGCACACGGCTCCCCCTGCGTCCAGGGCACCGGACTGCTCTTCCAGGCCCGCCAGAAGGACGGCACATGGGCAACCCTCACCAGGGCCACCCTCACCACCGATGGCAGCGCCCCAACGAAGATCACCTTCTCGCGCGCAGGGACATGGACGCTCCGGGTCCACCGCCCGGCCACCACCGGCCTGGTGAGCACGTACTCCTCGCCCTGGACGGTCAGGGTCAGCTGATCCGGAGGCCGTCGCGTCAACGCGACCAGCCCGGCGACGGCCCTCTCACGGCAGGGTCGGAGGTTTGGCACCGCCTTCCTCCGGCTCGGCCCATCACCTGCACCACCAAGCCCGTCGCAACCCGCGCCCCGGATCGCTGTGCCTTCCGTAAGGGCGAAGCGCCGGACGCTATTCGGTGTCTTTCGGGTGTCGCGGAGAGGCGTACACCAGGATCACAGTCGAGGTATCCGAACTGACCAGGTAGCGGACCCGGCCGCCGCTGGTGATCTCGTACTCCCACTGCTCCAGCTCGGAGCCCTTCCATTCCCTGGTGGCGTGCCTGCCGCGGAGCTGATGCTGGCGATTCCAGTTGGCCCGCGACAGCGGGTCTGTGCGAAGGGCCTCCAGGCAGCGATGGGCGTTCGGCAACGCCACCCGGCACAGCTCCTCCCAACCGGTCGCGGCCTCCGTCGTCCCGTGGATGACGTTCCAGCCACTCAGCGGAGGAACGCTGACCCGATCGCCCTTCTTCGGGCTCACTCGTGCACCTCGACCGGGCCGAGGTCGACGCCACCAAGCGGACGGAGCGCTTCCCTGAGCTGATCGGGGTCGGCGTTGATGCGAGCGGTGGCCCGCCACGAGACGATCGCTCGGTGCACAGCCTCCCTGGCGCCCAGCTCAGCGGCGTCGGACAGCGCTTCCAGAAGCTCGACAGTGAATTCCCGGACTTCCTCAGCGTCCAGGTGACGCACCCACGGGAACACCTCGGGCAGCGCGAGCAAAAGCGACTTGGCACCGTCGTCCTGCTTCAAAAGTGCAAGGAACAGTCGGGACGCGGTGGTCAGGTTTTCCTCGGCGCGCTCTGCGTATATGGCCGTGGTCAACACCATGTCGGGCGCGTCCCGGTGCGTGACACGCAGGCATCCCAGGGCGGCGGCCCTGGCAGCGACAGCCTTCGGGTTCCGCGACAGATCGGTGAACGAGACAGACTCCGATTCGGATGCCAAGGGTGCGATGCTCATACTCAGACTGTACTCTGATTGCGCTCTGATTTCTATCGTGCGAGGTGAGTAGCAGCTGAAAGCCCTACTCCTGCGACAGGACCCGCCCCCTCCGACGCTGCTGCTGCGCCGACAGTGAGTTCACGGGGGCACCGACCTGCTCCGCGGAGCCAGGAAGTGGCCTGGGTCACCGCGACCCCCGAGCTGACCACCGCCGTCCGGTCGGCGAAGCAGTACCTCACGTACGTGGCCTCAGGGCCGTTCCAGTACGCCGTCGCCGAGGCGCT